>NZ_JBFRPJ010000047.1:0-167776 GCF_041471945.1 Vibrio sp. 10N.261.51.A4 | reverse complement strand
CTTTACGGGGTCACTTCAGAATGTGGCTTTTTTTGTGCCTGCTGCTTTTGTATTTAATGGGAAGATATTTCGGATATTTTTTAGAAGCACAAAAACAACAAAGCGATTTCTCCAACGAGAGAAACCGCCATCATTTTAATCTTTGTATTGAAACGAACGAACAGCTACAAGTTATGTAGGATGTGAAACAAGATAAGCAGAGCTGCAAACTAGAGCTAAGAGCTCAGCGCGTTATCTCGGCATAGGGTAGTGATAATGTCAGTGATAGCTAATACGATCGTCGACTTCACCTTTTGATTATGTCGCCCCAAGAACATTTCAAGCATTGGGCCAGACATCGTTTCCACCATCTCCGCGTCATATTCGATAGGCATAATACGCTGAATCGCGTGCACCTTGTTGAGCTCAAATATCACATCAACTTCTGTAAAGCTGGTGTCTTCACCCTGTATTTTCGCCCACTCTTTCAAGGTAACGAAAACCTCTAGATCGTCGTAGAGTTCTTTACTGATCACGCCAAGTCCGAGTAGCAACTTAGCACGAATCATGATCTCGCCTAACGGCCCACCACTGTTGAGAAGTGGCTCGACAACGAACTTAATTGCAGTGTCGTCTTTCTTAAAGATGTTTTTTAATACGGCATCTACCGTGTCGTCCAATGCATCATAAGCAGCCATTAGGCAGGCGCTAGCACTCTCAGCTTCCGAAAGGGCTTCGAGTAATTCAGTTTCATGGCTTGTTTGTATTGGCATAACGGCTCGACAATAAGAAAGTGCCACTGGTGTGGCACTTTGATGGTTTATCATTTCAATGCTAGATAAGCTTCTTCCGCTAGTTTAACAACTTCTGAGTCACTATTCAGCTCAGAATAATGCGCTAATGTCTCAGCAAAGCCTTTTTCTGCGAACATTGCTTGAAGTTCAACCGCTTGTGGGTCGTCTTCGTTCTTGTAATGGAACGCAGCAGCGATTGCTTTTACTAGGTGAGCATTCGGTAGGCCGTACTCTAATGTACCGTTTAGAGGCTTAACTAGGCGGTCTTGCGGGCTCAGTTTACGAATTGGCTGACGACCAACGCGGTCTACTTCATCACGTAGGAACGGGTTAGCAAAACGACCTAGAATCTTTTGGATGTAGGCAGCGTGTGCTTCTGGATCAAAGCCGTAACGCTTAATCAGAACCGCACCACTCTCTTCCATCGTCGCTGTTACTTCAGCGCGGATTACGTCATCTTCGATAGAGTCTTTAATAGTCTCATGACCTGCAAGCACACCAAGGTATGCCGTTACCAAGTGACCTGTGTTTAGCGTGAACAGTTTACGCTCAACGAAAGCCATTAGGTTATCAGTGCATTCCATTCCTGGGATGTTTGGAATCTCACCTTTGAATTGTGTTTGATCTACGATCCACTCGCTGAACGTTTCAACCGTTACCGCTAGAGGATCTGTTTCGCCCGCTTCTGCCGGTGGAACAATACGGTCAACCGCAGAATCAACAAAGCCAATGTGCTCTTCAGTGAACGCTTTCATTTCATCAGAAAGGTGCTCTAACACGGCTGCTTTTAATTGGCTAGTACCGCGAACCATGTTCTCTGCCGCGATGATGTTCATTGGTGCAGTGTTGTTTGCTGCTGCACGCTTTTCAATGCCTTGAGCGATAGACTTAGAGATGATTTTAAGAACAGTAGGGCCAACGGCTGTCGTCACAAGATCAGACTCAGCGATGCAATCTACTACAGCGCTTGTCGCTGAGTTTACTGCTGTCACGTTCTTAACCACTTCGACAACACACTCTTCGCCAACAATCTTAACTGGGTATTCTTGGCGTTCAATTAACGCATTTACAACCGTTTCATTTACGTCAGCAAACGTAACCTTCATACCTGCATCAGAAAGAAGCTTACCAATGAAACCACGACCGATATTACCTGCACCAAAATGTAACGCTTTCATAATTTTGACCTTATAAATATTTGAATCTAGATAGCTAACGGCTCAACAACATACCTTGACGATGTGCCTTAGGCATTAAGCAGTAAGCTATTCAGACTGAATCTTGTAAGAAAGATTAAGACCGAAATGAGGCCAGTAGGGGGATACTGGCCTCCTTCACTCAGGAGCTTGACTAGAGCTTTTTAGTTTCCGTTGAGAATACGTAGAACATCAGCAGGGTTTGTTGTGTTCTGTAAGCATTCCACAGCTTCTTCATCATCGAGTGAATTGGTAATCGCCATCAGCACCATGTTGTGCTCATCGCCTTGTGCGGCAATACCGATAACCATCTTCGCGATATCATCTTCATCTTCGCCCCACTGAATACCTTCAGGGTACTGACAGAAAACAATGCCGGTTTTTTGTACATATTGTTTCGCTTCGATTGTGCCGTGTGGCACAGCGATAGACTCACCTAGGTAAGTAGACACAAGCTCTTCACGAGCAAACATGCCGTCTACGTATTCCGGTGATACGTTGCCAAGTTTTACTAATTGTTCGCCAGCAAACTTGATTGCGTCTTCTTTCTGAGTCGCTTTTAGGCCAAGGAAGATGCTGTCGTCTGTCAGTGCAAGCTTGTTGCCTTCTTGTGCTGCAGCTACAGCAGGCGCCGGAGCTTCTACTTTCGCTTCACCACTTTGAGCATCGACAAGCTCAGCAACTAGTTGGTCGTATACGCCGCCGTCTAGGAAGTTGCTTAGAGACATATGCATCGCACCTGGCACAGTGCTACGAGCACGGTCTGTTAGGTCTTTATGCGTAATAACGATTTGCGAATCAGCCGGTAGGTTGTTGATTGCGTAGTTGGTCACTTCAATGTCTAGGCCAGCTGTTGCTACTTTCTTACGTAGTAGACCCGCACCCATTGCACTTGAACCCATACCCGCATCACACGCTACATAAACTGCTTTTACATCCGCTAGGTTTACGTTTGCTTCTGATGCTGCACCTTTAGAAGACGCTTTCATGTCTTTCATTTGTGCAGAAGCTTTCTCTAGTGAATCTTCCTCATCATCTTGCGCTGATGTTTTAAGAAGGATTGACGCTACAACAAACGATACTGCCGTTGCTGCGATAACCGATAGAATCACGCCGATGTAAGAGCCTTTTGGCGTCATCAGTAAGACTGCGAAGATAGAACCTGGAGATGCTGGAGAGATAAGGCCAGAATCGAACACTACGTTAGTGAATACACCCGCCATACCACCTGCGATTACCGCAAGAATTAGACGTGGGTTCATTAGAACGTAAGGGAAGTAAATTTCGTGGATACCACCTAGGAAGTGGATGATAGATGCACCAGCAGCAGATTGCTTCGCGCTACCTTTACCAAACACCATGTAAGCAAGTAGAAGACCAAAACCAGGACCTGGGTTTGCTTCGATTAAGAAGAAGATTGAACGACCAATCTCTTCAGATTGCTGGATACCTAGTGGAGAGAAGATACCGTGGTTGATTGCGTTATTTAGGAATAGAATTTTCGCAGGTTCAACAAAAATAGATGCTAGAGGTAATGCACCTGCTTCTACCATTGCGTTTACGCCAGCAGCAAGTCCGCCAGATAGAATCTTAACCGCAGGACCAATCACGATGAACGCGACGATCGCACAGATCATGCCGATGATACCCGCAGAGAAGTTATTCACTAGCATTTCGAAACCACTCTTCACTTTACCGTGAACAGCTTCATCGAATTTCTTAATTGCGATACCACCTAGTGGACCCACAATCATTGCACCCATGAACATTGGGATATCAGTACCAACGATAACACCCATTGTCGTGATGGCACCCACTACCGCACCGCGGTCACCACCAACCATTTTACCACCGGTGTAACCAATCAATAGTGGCAATAGGTATGTAATCATAGGGCCAACCATTGATGCTAACGTTTCGTTAGGCCACCAACCGGTTGGGATGAATAGTGCAGTAATGAAACCCCACGCAATAAATGCGCCGATGTTTGGCATTACCATATTGGATAAGAAACGACCAAAGTTTTGAACCTTAATCTTTGCTTCTGGTGATAACATAGGTAGAACCCCGTAATGTATTGGTTGGTCAAATGACCGAAAGTGTGTACTCAAAAGTCGATTAAAATGTATCACAACATTTCCAAAATGCACCTTAGCCCAACTTTCGTGACAACCATCACACACGAAAAACACTTTAGGGTTAACAAGAGCACTTTAGATCACAAAAACACCATGAATTTAAATTACAAAGCCAAATTAATGAGAATAAATATCATTAACACAAGATCTAGATCACACTTTATTTTGTAATACTTAAAAATAAATAGTGATCGGAATCACATTTAATAAAATATAGCATCTAAGATCTATATAAACCGTATAAAAGAACATCGTGTCACGTATATAAAATATGCACCCAGATGAGCAAAATCGAGATACCTGTAATTTAATTACAGGTTGAGCTGCATTTTGCTAAACATACAAAACGAGACCTAACGCTCTACTAAAAACATAGACCACTGAACTGCAGTTAGCATTGATAGATGTGATATGGTATTTACCAACGCTATCGCATCATATATATATCCAACACCCATCAGCTGATCACTCCGCTATTTGAGAAAAGACTATGTCAGACAAAATTTCCACATCCGCACTCGCTAAACAAAAAGGCATAGAAGCTAAAGCTTTATTTAGCGATCTAAAAACAGCGGGCTATATAGTGCGTTCACAAGAGCGTTGGATTCTCACAGAACGGGGAGAAAGCTTTGGTGGGGAATATGTCGAACACAAGAAGTTTGGTGTCTTTATTGTCTGGCCAGAGAAACTGCTTATCGATTTGGACTCATTCTCAGGAAAAACACTCACCGCCACCCAGCTTGGCAGTGCCTTTCAACTCAGCGCAAAGAAAATCAACTTACTGCTCAACGAGCTTGGTTGGATAACAAAAGAAGAAGACGGTTGGCATGTCACCTCTACAGGCTTAAAAGCCGGAGGTGAACAAAGAGAAGACAAAGCGACTCAAAACTTATTCGTGGTATGGCACGACTCATTGGTTCGCAATAAACGTTTAAAGCAGTCTGTTGTTGAATTCCTAGGGCATGATGCTGAAAGCCACTCGACCGATGTGTCATTCTCCAGTTTTCGTCAGAAATTTGAGGCGAAGCACCGAAGCTTAGACGGGCATTATGTTCGATCAAAGGGAGAGCTGATCATTGATAACTGGCTTTATATGGCAGGAGTGGTCCATGCGTACGAGCGTCCGCTTCCGATATCAAAAGAAGTGATCAGCGATTTTTATCTACCAAGTGGCAAAGTATACATCCAGTTCTGGGGAACTGATTCTGCGCCAATCGCCGAAAATAAACGTGAAGCTACGAGAAAAATCTATGAAGAGCATGGTTTTGGTTTAATCGAAATCACGCCAGAAGATATCCCCAACCTAGACAGCGTACTTCCGCCATTATTGCGCCAATATGGTATCAAAGCGTACTAAGCTACTGAATCTAGAGATTCCACCTCCATTAAGATCACACTTATTGAATCATTATGGACATTATTAACCATAGTGATTTGATATGTTCGCTATTTTTCCCGAGTCATTCTTCTATTATCTTACACCCATCGACTTGAGCTACCGCAGATACTCGATTTATTGGGGCATGTTCGATAACTATTTAGACGTTCAATCTATTGAGATTCGTTTAAATTGGTTATCCGTTTATTGTTGACGTAACTGAACATAAAACCCTACAACATTTATTATTGATAGATATTAGGATTCAACATGACTCATCCAATCATTACTGATCTAAACACTCGTTACACAGCTAAAAAATACGATGCAGAAAAGCGCATCTCTGCGGAAGACATGGAAGTAATCAAAGAAGCACTTCGCTTGTCAGCTTCTTCTATCAACTCTCAGCCTTGGAAATTCATCATCATTGAGAGTGACGCAGCAAAACAACGCTTCCACAATACTTTCGAAAACATGTTCCAGTTTAACCAACCACATGCGAAAGAAGCGTCACACACGATCCTGTTTGCTCACGATCCTAAGTACACTAAAGAGAAATTCGCGAAGCGTGCTGATACAGAAGTAAGCTCTGGTCACTTACCAGCTGAAATGTACGAGCAATTCTTAGGTGCTTACGCATTCGCAGAAATGAACACAGACGAAACAGGTTTCAACGGTAACTGGACTAAGTCTCAAGTTTACATCGCACTAGGTAACACACTGCACACACTAGCTCGTCTAGGTATCGCTTCAACACCTATGGAAGGTGTAGATGCAGCTATGATCAGCGAAGAGTTTGCTGACGAACTAGAAGGTCACGTTGTTGATGTAGCGCTAGCTATCGGCTACCACAAAGACGGCGAAGACTACAACTACGGCAAACCAAAAGCGCGCCTAGCTCTTGATGAAGTCGTTACAACACTTTAGGGCGTGTTGACCTTTCGTGGTTAAATTTTGTTCGGATGGGGACGCCTAGTCAAAAGCGTTTTAATCGCGGCGAGGGAGAAGTAGCCTAGTCATTCTAAGCAAACCTCCCTCAACAAAGAGTAAAACGCTTTTTGCGGTGGCGCCCAGCCCGAACCCTTCGGGCAGCGTTTGCTGGTCATTTCTACTGCGTTATCGGCTTCTCATGTAGGCTAGCTACACATCGATGCCTCTGCCTTGTATAAATACCCAGCAACTCACTGCAAAAATCAGCTCGAAAGATCAACACGCCCTAGTTATTGATGTGACAGAGCCCTAACCGCAGGGGTATCAGGCAAGAAAACCTCGATAAACAAGAACAAAAAAAGCCAGTCAACAGACTGGCTTTCTTGTATTCATCTTAGTGCGATAAGCACATTGCGTTTAAGTAAAGGCGAACATTAACCGATAAACGAGATGTAACCCTGAAGGATAATCAGGTTAACGATATCGATAAAGAAGGCACCAACAATTGGCACCACCATGAACGCCTGTGGTGAAGGACCAAAACGGTTCACCAAAGAGCCCATGTTCATTACCGCTGTTGGTGTTGCACCTAGGCCGAAACCACAGTGACCACCTGCCATAACCGCTGCGTCGTAGTTAGAACCCATTACTTTGAACGTCACAAAGTAAGAGAAGATACCTAACACAACCGCCTGAACCGCAAGGATAACCAAGAACGGAATCGCAAGGTCAAATATGTTCCAAAGCTTAAGGCTCATTAGCGCCATTGCTAGGAACAGTGACAATGACACCGTACCAAGAATATCGACCGTTTCGCTGTCAGTCTTATGCAGCTTAGTCACTTCAAACACGTTAGTGATGAACACACCGATAAACAACGCGTAAACGAAGTCAGGAATCATCAACCAAGAAATTTCAAAAGTCGCCACCCACTGCTCTAGGTACTTCGCACCCGTGATACAGATAAGAAGGATGAACAACACTTCAATCACCTTCTTCGCCGTCACTTTGTCTTCTTCATACTCGTTGTAAGTAACAAGTTCAGGGAAGCGTTCATGTGTTTGCGTGCCAGTGCCGTACTCAGATTCAAGCTGGTTTTTATCAATCAGCTTTTGCGCCACTGGGCTACCGATAATACCACCGATGATCAAACCAAAGGTCGCTGAAGCCATCGCGATTTCTAGCGTATTTGCAATGCCAAACGTGTCTGCAAAAGTTTGAGACCAAGCCGCGCCTGTGCCGTGACCGCCCGAAAGGGTGATAGAGCCAGCAATCAAACCCATCAAGGGTTCAAGGCCTAGTGCCGTAGCTAAGGTTACGCCTACACCGTTTTGGATAATGATGTAAACCGACGCTACCCCTAAGAATAGGAATACCTTAGCACCACCTTTTATCAGCTGCGTGTAGTTCGCCGCAAGACCGACCGTTGCAAAGAACATCAACATAAACGTGTTCTGCAGGGGCAAGGAAAACTCAAGATCAAGGCCGTTAAAGTGCAGGGCTGTAATAGCAAAAGCGACAATCAAGCCGCCGACAATGGGCTCTGGAATGTTGTACTTTTTGAGAATCGGAAGCTTTGCATTGACGAAATGACCTAGAAACAAAACACTAATCGCGATTAGGAAGGATTCTAGTGGTCCAATTGAAATTAATTGATTCATATAACCTCTATTTTTTTACGTTCTCATCTTCCCTAATGAGTCTAGTTTTATCTGTAATTATTTGTGCTGCTCTACCTATATTTATACAAACTGGAGAGAAAGTGTGGATTCGAAAAGCGAACACATTACTGCGATCGCTTAGTACCATGTTAGTAGCACGTTAACTTTTATAGGAGATAAAAGGATTTGTGACAACAATCACCTCCTAAAAGTTGAAAACGGCGTGAGTATCTATGCCGCTGACTCTGCTTTCTTAATACCTAAAAAAGCAAAAAGGAGCTATTTTTAGCTCCTCTTTCATCACCATCGCTGGTAATTAGAATTTTTTCGGTGCGTAACCAGTCATAACCTCAATGCGAAGTTCTTTACCGATCTTCGTCATTGGGTGAACAATTACGAGTCCTTTAACAGACTTTTTAAGTTTACCCATATCCGCTTGCTCAGCCTTAGTGATCTCACGGCTAAATGGCATATCAACCAGAGACTTACGCTCTTGGTTCACATCATAGCTTTCTTTGTGTTTAAGCTGGGCTATTTTCTTAGTTAGCTTCTTAATCTCTTCCTCGAACTGACGAACAACAGGACGATCATTACGAGTTTTAGCAGCATCTAACTTGTGGCGACACTTGTCTAGACGGTTGTTAATTTGTTGAAGTTCGTTTTTAACACTCATAATAATTTCCTAAGATTAAACAAGCCAATTCGGATTGGGGCGCGGAGTATAGCACAAGGGTTGTGTTGAACCGAAATTTATCTGTTAATTACCAATAGAAACGAATCACATCGACACCGCTCATTCAGCTTACTTATTCTTTGTGGCGAATCTCTAAGCGGATTATTCATTGATAGGATAGCGCCTACTTCAAAAATTGCAGTCCTCGATGCATCAAAATTCCGTCTAAACTTATACTCTAATGCAATAACTAAATCAGGGTACACAGCTTGGAGTTGTTACCCCCAGCACGACTCTGAATCGCAACGTAATCACAAGGATAGCCGATGACATTATTGAAACGAACATTGACCTGCAGCCTAGCCCTGAGTGCAATGTTTGCCACAACTTATGCATCTAGTGAACAAGCCACCCAAAGTAACCTAATCGTCGAGTACTCTACACCGCAAAATACCGAAGAAGAGCAGCTCAAACGAGAGATTCAAAGCAGTGGCGTTAATGACACCGTGGTCGACCTATCAAACCAACTCTTCATGTTTGAGAAGCCATTAACCATTCAATATGGCGGGGAAGAAGGACCACTCTACGATCCACAAACCCATCAAGTACTGATCCCTTACAGTTTTTACGCTGAGTCACTCAATTACTTTGAGAAGAACCAATACGAAAAAGAGTATGGGAAATCTGCGCAAACCGGCGCTATTGATACCTTGCTGCACACCCTGCTACACGAGACTGGGCATGCGTATATCGAAGATCAGAACATTGCCATATTGGGTAAAGAAGAAGATGCGGTTGATAACCTAGCAACCGTGCTACTGCTTAACTACGTAGAGCATGGGGCCGACGCTGCTATCAGCGCTGCAGACATGTTCGCTTTCGAGTCAGAAGACCGCCCAGAGTATTACGACTTGGGGGAATACATCGACGAGCACAGTTTCGACCTGCAGCGTTACTTCTCCACGTTATGCTTGGTGTATGGCAGCGATCCCGATGCCTATAAGAACTTGCTCGATGAAGTGGAAAACGACTATTTGAAAGACAGAAAAGAGTTCTGCGTTGAGCACTTTGACGTGATCAATGAAAATTGGCATCAGTATTTAAAAAAGAGTGACGATGCTTAGATGCTTAAAGGTTAGTGTCGAGAACTAGGAAAACGGCTTTGGCATCAAATTCCAAAGCCGTCACTCGATAGATTGGCTTAAGTCTTACGTGTTAAGAGTTAAGAGTTAAGAGTTAAGAATTAAGAGCTTAAACCCTAGACGTTCACTTTGTACTTCAGATCTTGAGCTTCATCGCCGGTCATCCCTCGAAATCCCCAGCAATGCGATGGCTGTTCCTTAATGGAAATTTCAATATCAATTGGAGAGATAGCTAACTGCTTCTCTATCTCAGAAAATATCTTCTTAATTAAGCGCTTTTTGGTGTTTACCGCTCGACCTTCCATCATATTTATCTCAATGACGGTATAGGCTTCTGTTCTTCCTTCCGGGTAAAAGAAGTCATCTCGTTCCAATGGCACAAACCGATGTGCTCGCTTGTCATCGGGTAAACCCATTTCACTGTTCAAGCACTGCTGCAACACATTAGAGAGCTGCAACTTAATTGGATTTAAGCACTCTTTGATACCATAAATAACAATCATGACCATTCCTTTGATGCGATGTTAGGTATAGAAGAACGTCAGATAGAAGCATCGTCTGGCAACTACCCATTCGCTTACTATTTGTTCATATATTACCTAATGACGCGTATGAGAAAAGGTAAAAACAATGAATTTATGAACAGGTGCAACAAAATATCTATCCCTTTGCGAACATAAGCCGAAGCGAATTGATCGAACACCACCCTCCCCGCGTATATCTTCTCGAATCACATCTGAACTAAGGAGTACTATGTGCCGAATTCACCTAGGAAGACCACGCGGACAGACGCCGAACCAGAAACACCCGTAGAGTCTTCTCTGGAGCTCGCTGTGTTTCCCCTCCCCATCTTCCTTTTACCGGGAGGCAGACAAAGACTGCGCATTTTTGAGCCAAAGTATCTCGCGATGGTCGCTCACGCAGCGCAGGGCGATGGTTTCATTATCGCCACTCAAGACAAATCTAACTCTGATCATCTCAGCTCTTGGGGAACAAAGGTGACCATCGTCGACTTCAATATGTCGGACGACCAGATATTAGAAATTGATGTCGAAGGCGAAAAGTTGGTGCAATTGCATGGTTCGTTTCGAGACGACGATGACCTGATTAAAAGCAACTTCAGCTTGATGCCTCACTGGCCAGCCCATGAATATAAAGTGCCTAACGTGTTTACCGCATTTTTGGTTCAGTTGTTTCGCGACCACGATTCGATAAGAACACTCTATCCCACTCCAGATTTCGAGAGCCCACAATGGATTTGCGCGCGACTACTCGAAATGATGCCTATCCCTTTGGAAAAGAAAACCGAATTTACTGAACCAGCCAGTTTTCCGTCTCTAGTTCCTTTTTTGAATCAAATCATTACGGGGCAATAAGCACTTTTCTCCACTATAATTTTGTATAGTAGAAACTAATTTAAATTAAAGTGATCCCGACTTTCTCCTTTCACGTAGTGCCTATCAAATTCGCATTATGGTTAGTTACTATGCAAGTGGAAAGCAGAAGTTCAGGGAACGGCAAGGAGCATGTCATTATTCCCGATAACAAAGTACCTACAGACAACAAAGTACCGACAGAGCTATCGAGCTGGTTGATGTTGGTTGGTACAGACCGAGACAAGCAGGCGTTCACCTATTTGTTCAAGTTTTTCGCTCCTAAGATTAAGCGTTTTGGTATTAGTAAGTTGGGTGGCGAAGCGGCTGCAAACGAGCTAGTTCAAGACACGATGACTAATGTTTGGAAGAAAGCACATCTTTACAATGTAGACAAAGGCGCAGCGACCACTTGGGTTTACACGGTAATGCGTAATGCAGCGTTCGATATGTTGCGCAAAGTGAAAGCGAAAGCCGAACAAACGATAGCCGACGATATTTGGCCAATCGATGCGATGGTAGCCGAGTCTCAAAGCGAAGATTTGCCATTCGGTGACCATTTGATGAGCCGACACGTAATGACTCAAATAGAAAAGTTGCCTCTCGCTCAGAAAACCATCGTCAAAGGCGTTTACTTTCAAGAGCTCTCTCAAGAGCAACTCGCTCAGCAACTTGGCGTCCCACTTGGAACAGTGAAATCACGTCTGAGACTCGCTTTAGCCAAATTAAAAGTTCACATGGGGGAACAAGACCATGATTAAACATCACCCAAACGCGGCAATCTTGAAAGACTTCGTCGATGGCACGTTGGCTGATTCAGTTTCTTTGATTGTTTCTAGCCATGTAGAGCTGTGTGAACACTGCCAACAACAAGTCAAGCAGCTTACAGCTGTAGCAGCGAATAATGCTTTTGACGCAGAGCCAGTATTCTCAAATGAAGATCTAGACAGCTTCTCAATGGACGACATGGACTTTGATTTTGACGCGATAGAGCAAATCACAGCTGATACTTCTCAGTCTGTTGAAGTGACTCCAGAGGTTCAGAAAGTAACTGTTGCTGACACGACATTCACAATCCCTCGCGCTCTAAACTCAGTAGCGAGAAAGGACTGGATGAACCTAGGCAAAATTTCACGAGCAAGACTCGATTTTGCTGACGAAGCACACCACACCAGCTTGTTGCACATCGACAAAGATGGACAAGTGCCTTGCCACACCCACAAAGGCTTCGAGATCACGCTTCTTCTAGAGGGCAGTTTCGAAGACGAAATGGGCGTTTACAACAAAGGTGACTTCATCTGGTTGGATGGCAATCACACTCATCAACCGGCAACAAAAGAAGGTTGTGTCTGTTTAACCGTTTCAAGTGATGCGCTTTACTTCACAAAAGGTGTGAGCCAACTATTCAATCCACTTGGAAAATATATCTATTAACCCAGTTGCAGGCTATAAATATACAGGATGGCATAAAGCTATCCTGTATATCGTCAATACATCTGAATAAAAACAACTACGGTGTCAAAGTAAAAACACACCCAGCTCTGTAAATACGATTAGCAATGTTGAACTATAAGAAAAAGCTCAGAGCAAGAGCAAAGGAGTTGGCCAATGGAAAAGAAAATCAAAATCGGTATCAGTGCATGTGTTGCTGGACATAAAGTACGTTTCGACACAGGTCATAAACGCTCTCGTTTTTGTACAGACGACCTAGCAGACTACGTGGAATTGGAACCTGTTTGCCCAGAGATGGCTGTTGGTCTTCCAACCCCTCGTCCAACCATTCGTCAAACAAGAATGCTAGATGACATCATCCATGTTTCTCGCCCTGATGGCTCAGGTGATGTGACCAACGAACTGATCGAGTTCGGTCAAAACTACTCAAAGAAAAACCAACACATTGCTGGCTTTATTGTGTGTCAAAAAAGCCCAACCTGCGGCATGGAGCGCGTGAAGGTGTACCACCACCATGGTCGCGGCTCTGAATCGACAGGCGTAGGCATGTTCACCCAACAAATTATGGACGGTAACCCGTTACTCCCCGTTGAAGAAAACGGCCGCCTTAACGATCCCATTTTGCGTGAAAACTTCATGACTCGAGTATTCACATACCAAAAATGGCTCGATCTTGTGGATGAAGGTGTGACCAAACACAAACTGATTCAGTTCCACAGCGCCCACAAGTACCTCGTCATGTGTCACCACGTTGAGGGTTACAAAAGCTTAGGCAAACTGCTAGCGGGTAATGACTTAGAAATCGACGAATTGGCGGCTCAATACATCGAGGGCTTGATGACAGCATTGTCACATCACGCGAACCGAGGGAGTCACGCCAATACGCTGCATCATTTGCAGGGTTACTTTAAGAAACAACTGAGTAGCGCCCACAAACAAGAGTTGACCAACCAAATTGCAGCTTTTCGAGAAGGTGTTATCCCACTGTTAGTGCCGCTGACACTGATAAATCACTACCTGATGGAATACCCGAACGAATACCTAGAATCACAGGTTTACCTAAACCCCCACCCTCAAGAACTTAAACTGAGATACGGATATTGAGCGACATACTATGGATACGACGAGACCTGCGGATTCACGATAACCCAGCGCTCGTCTCGGCAGTTGAAAACGGCGTAACAATCGCCGTTTTCATTTCAACTCCTCAAACGTGGCAGCAGCACCACCTTGCGCCAATCAAAGCTGATTTCATCTATCGTCATCTAAAACAACTCGATTCCCAGCTCGCTGAATTCGGGATAACGTTGCTTCACCTAAAAGCGACCGATTTTGACGACCAATCCAATCAACTCATCGATCTATGCCAGCAGCTTGATGCCAAGTGCGTCTACGCTAACTCTGAACCAGAGGTCGATGAACAAGCTCGCGATAAAAAGCTGATTTCAAGCGGCCTAAACCTGAAGATCAGCGATTGTGACGTTATGCTGCCACTCGGTAGCTTTCTCAACAAACAAGGCGAGATGTTCAAAGTCTTTACGCCCTTTAAGAACGCTTGGTTAAAAGAAGTTCAGGTGAAAGGCATCATCTGCAGTCCAGCTCCTGTCGAGTCAGCTGAACGTTCACAAACACAGCTTCCTGACGACTTACAAGCCTTAACCATCTCTGCTGACTATGATTTCGATTTTCCGCGTGTTGATTCGAGTCGCTGGCCATTAAGCCAAGATGTATTGGGCAATGTGATCCCCAATTTCTTAGGCAATAAAGTCAACGACTACGCACGTCTGAGAGATATTCCCTCAGTTAAAGGAACATCGGGGCTATCACCTTATTTAGCGATTGGCGCCGTGAGCCCACGTTGGTTAGCGATTCAATTGATTCAGCAGCAACCCGATCTGTTATTTGATACGCAATTACCGGCCTTTTGTTGGCTCAATGAATTGATTTGGCGAGATTTTTATAAGCATTTGATGTTCCACCACCCTAAACTGGTCAAAGGTGCTAACTTTCAGCAAAAATACAATGGTTTAGATTGGTATCACGATCATCCTAGCTTCAAAGCTTGGTGCGAAGGAAAAACAGGATATCCATTGGTTGATGCCGCAATGCGTCAACTGGTTGAAACGGGCTGGATGCACAACAGACTAAGAATGGTGGTGGCAAGCTTCCTAACCAAGCACCTGCTTATTGACTGGCGTTGGGGCGAGCGTTTCTTTATGTCGCACCTTATCGACGGAGACTTTAGCGCCAACAACGGTGGCTGGCAGTGGGCTTCAAGTACTGGCTGTGATGCTCAACCTTACTTCCGAATTTTCAATCCAATCACTCAGAGTGAAAAGTTTGATCCAAAAGGAATTTTTATTCGTAAGTACATACCAGAGCTGCAAAATATCCCAGATAAGCATGTACATTTCCCACATGACTTTATCGCTAAAAACGGAATAGACAGCGAATACTGGCAACCCATCGTTGAGCATAAAGAAGCACGATTGAGAGCCTTAGCCTTCTTCAAATAATTAGAGTGAATATTATGGATAACTCTCTATGGCTTGATAACTTTCTCAACATGTATCGAGAACTCGGAACCGACAATTTCGACGTGCTTAAGACGGTTTATCACCCTGATATTGAATTCCAAGATCCGCTGCATCATGTCAGCGGTATTTCGGCGCTTACGCACTACTTCGAGAACCTCTACACCCAAGTAACCAGCTGTTACTTTCATATCGAACACACTTTCGAAGCGAACGACGAAGCTTCCGTTTACTGGACGATGCAGTTTGCTCACAAGCAATTAAATGGGCAAAAGCCAATCGAAGTACAAGGACACAGCCATCTCAAGATGCTCGACGGTCAAGTGATTTACCACAGAGACTACCTCGACGTCGGTTCTATGTTGTATGAACACATTCCAGTACTGGGCTGCGCGATAAAATCCATCAAAAAGAGAGCGAGTCGATAATGCATATTATGATTACAGGCGCGACCTCAGGTATCGGCCAATCCCTAGCTAAAGATTACGCTCAGCAAGGGCATCAGGTGATTGCTTGTGGCCGCAATCCAGACAAACTGCAAGCCTTAGTTGATTCTCACGATACAGACATCGCGCATTCATCAATTACACCGCTCTGTTTCGATCTGACTGATTACCACAACTTTCCAGAACTCGACCAAGACAAGCCGCTCGACCTGCTGATTTTAAATGCAGGTGATTGTGAGTACATCGACGACCCAGTGAACTTTGATGCCGAGCTATTCGAGCGCGTCATCAACATAAACCTAATTTCAATTGGCTACGCCCTTAAAGCTTGGTTAAAAAACATCAAGCCCGGCGGCCGTTTGGTTTTAGTCAGCTCCAGCGCCAGCTTTTTACCTTTGCCAAGAGCCGAGGCTTATGGCGCTTCAAAGGCAGCCCTCACCTACTTAGGCAGAACACTTTCGGTTGATCTGGCAACGCACAACATTCATGTCTCAATTTTGCACCCTGGCTTTGTTGAAACGCCATTAACCGAGCGAAATACGTTCTCTATGCCTATGATTATTAGTAGTGAGGCCGCAACTCAGCGAATCGTAAATGGTATCGCTCAAGGAAAGAGTGAAATTGATTTCCCAAGACGATTCATCATGTTGATGAAGCTACTAAGAATGCTTCCAACTCCAGTTTGGCAAAAACTCGCTTCAAGGATGGTATAACAATGAAGAAAATCGCCATTATTGGTTCAGGTATCTCTGGACTCACTTGCGCGCATATATTAGATAAGCACCACGACGTAACAGTATTCGAAAAGAATGATTACGTTGGGGGGCACACCGCGACCGTTGATATTGAACATCAAGGCTCGGCGTTTTCGATAGATACAGGTTTCATCGTATTCAACGATCGAACCTACCCGAATTTCAATCAGCTTCTAGAACAACTCGATGTCGAAAGGCAACCGACTGAGATGAGCTTCAGCGTCCACAACACGACGACCAAGTTTGAATACAACGGCCACAGCATTAATTCGTTATTCGCGCAGAGGAGCAACATCTTCAAACCTCAGTTCTGGTCTTTAGTGTCTGACATTCTCAAGTTCAACAAGCTGTGTAAGGCTCAGTTTGAAAGCAATGAATTCACACCAGACGTTACCCTTGGCAGTTTCCTACGAGATAATCAATTTTCCGACTTTTTCAGCCAGCACTACATCTTACCGATGGGCGCGGCGATTTGGTCGACAAGCTTGGAAGAAATGGAAGAGTTTGAGCTCAAGTTCTTCATTCAGTTTTTCTACAACCATGGATTGCTCGATATCGCGAACCGTCCTCAGTGGTATGTGATACCAAAGGGATCGCGTTCTTATGTTGAAATCATCCTTTCACGCCTAAGTAAGACTGTTGCACTGAATACATCGATTAAACAAGTGACTCGCCAAGAAACAGGCGTCACGATTGAATTTGAAGATGGCAGCGCACAAGGTTTCGACGAAGTAATCTTTGCTTGCCACTCAGACCAAGCCTTACGCTTGCTTGGTGATGCAACAGAACAAGAGCAACAGGTACTGGGCGAGATCCCATACAGCCGCAATGAAGTGGTTCTGCACACCGATACTCGCTTGTTACCAGACAGAAAACTGGCTTGGGCAAGCTGGAACTACATGTTGGATGGCGACAGTAAACGACCTGCCTGTGTCACGTACAACATGAACATTCTGCAAGGCATCGAAAGCCAAGACACCTTCTGTGTCACCTTGAATCAAAGCGAAGCCATCGACCCAGAAAAAATTATTCGCAGCTTTGTTTATCATCACCCGGTACTTAATTCGAACACGGTCGAAGCTCAGCACAAGCGTGAGCAAATCTGTGGCAAAAACCAGACGCACTTTGCTGGCGCTTATTGGTATAACGGCTTCCATGAAGACGGTGTCCACAGTGCACTCGATGTGACCAAACGCTTCGGTTTAGATTTGAGTACGAGTTCCGCGCTATGAACAGTCAAACCCTGACACCCGAGATGGGGATCGCATCCGAAAAGAGTGAAGAGCTCAGCGGTATCTATTGGGGTAACATCAGACATCGCCGCTTTGGCGACATCACTCATGAGTTCAGCTATCAGCTGTATATGATGGGGTTAGATCTTGATGAGCTGCCCCAAACCACAGCGCGCAGTGCGCTGTTCGGAACTCGTTGGTACAACCCGATTCGCTTTGTCGAATCGGATTATCTCGCTGAAAAAAAAGAAAATGTCACCACGGATGAACCAAAATCACTTAAGCAACGTATAGCTTCCAAAGTGCAACAACTTGGTGGGGTTTGGTCTGATTCAAACCGTGTGACGATGCTGGCTCAGTGCCGCTGTTTAGGTATCTATTTCAGTCCAATCAACTGTTTCTTCTGTTATGACGAGACTGGAGATTGTAAGTACATGTTGGCGGAAGTGAGTAACACGCCTTGGCGAGAAAGACACTACTACCTCATCGACATGCACCAAGAATTGAAGGTAAAAAAAGAGTTTCACGTTTCGCCGTTCATGGATTTGAACATGACTTATTTTTGGAAGATTAAGCCACCAGCGAAACGCACGTTAGTTCACATCGAAAGCCGCCGAGACGACAAGCTTTTCGATGCGACACTAGCCCTGACGAAGCAGTCAGTAACCAAGACAAACATTAGACGAACGGTATTCAAGATTCCGGCGATGACGATAAAAGTCGTGATGGGAATTTATTATCAGGCTCTCAAATTATTCCTGAAAAAAGTACCGTTTGTGGCGCATCCAGACTCAACATCTTAAGCGCTTAAAACAGAAATCATTTCTAGCTTGGGTTCGCTCCAATCAAGGAGCTGAACTCAGCTTAGTTGGCACAAAATATTAGAATGAGTTATCAGCGAGGTTTACATGGAACAGCTTGCCAAACAAAACAACAATATTGAACAACAAGCTAAAGCCGTTGCTGTTTCAAGCAACTGTAAATATCGAGCTTTAATCTTCAAGGTGTTAGAAAGCCTGCAATTCGCAACGCTTGAAATCATTGAGCGCGACCAGCATTCGGTGTTCGGTGATCGAGAAGCAGACTTGAAAGGTCGAATCGTGATTCATGATGCGACCTTTTTTAGAGATGTGGTCATCAACGGCAGTATCGGCGCATCTGAAGCATACATCGATGGTAAATGGACCAGCCCAAATCTAACGCGTGTGATTCAAATCATGGCTCGTAACCAAGCCCAATTGGATGAACTTGATGACAAGACACAATGGATTTCTCGCATCAAAAACCTATTGCTGCGTCGTAAGAATGCCAACACCGAGCAAGGCTCTAAGCGAAATATTCTCGCCCACTACGATATTGGCAACGAGCTGTATGAGCGCTTCTTAGATAGCTCGATGCAGTACTCTTCCGCAATCTACAGCGAAGACGCAGAAACCTTGTCGAAGGCTCAACAAAACAAAATGAAAACCATCTGTGAGCGACTAGAACTGTCTGAGAAAGATAGCGTGGTCGAGATAGGCACAGGGTGGGGCGGCTTAGCCATCTTCATGGCGCAATACTACGGTTGCCACGTCACCACTACCACGATCTCAGATGCCCAACATGCACTTGCTGAACAGAGAGTAAAAGCGCTTGGTTTAACCGACAAAATCACCCTGCTCAAAGAGGATTATCGCAATCTCACTGGTGAGTATGACAAGTTGGTTTCGATCGAGATGATAGAGGCGGTCGGACATGAGTATCTACAAACCTTCTTTGAAAAATGTTCCTCGCTACTTAAGCCCTCAGGCAAGATGCTGATTCAAGCAATTACTATTGCTGACAGCCGTTACGACAAATACCGTAAAGGTGTCGACTTTATTCAGAAGTACATCTTCCCCGGCGGTTGCCTACCTTCTGTTTCAGTGATGACCCAACACCTTGCGACCAGCACCGACCTTGTGGTTCAAGAAATTGATGACATTGGCCTGCACTACGCTCGAACGCTGAATGATTGGAACATCGCCTTTGAAAATAGTTGGGAAGAGCTAGAGTCTCTCGGCTATTCAGAAGAGTTTAAACGCTTATGGACCTTCTACTTCTGCTACTGTGAAGGCGCATTCAAAGAGCGCGTGATCAGCACTCACCATGTAGTCGCAAGAAAACCTCGTTACTTTGGAGCAAAAGATGAAGCGGTTTTGGATTATTAATCTCGTACTGTTTCAAGCGACCTGGGTTTGCAGTGCTTTCTTTACCGCGCAAGCCCCGTTCGTCACACCACTGATTGTAGTGGTTCACTTCCTTCTATCACCGACTCGCAGTAGCGATTTGAAGATACTCATTTTATTACCATTGGGGCTATTGCTTGATAGCCTCTTACTCCACTTCGGCGTGTTTGCCGTCGACTCTGAAATTGCTAATCAATCGTGGTTCCCGGTGTGGCTTGTCTGCCTGTGGATCATGTTCTTAATCAGTTTTAACCACAGCCTAAATTGGCTATTAAAATGCTCGAAAGTGATCTTGTTTGTCATAGGGTTCGTAGCAGGTACTAGTAGTTATTGGGGAGGCATCAAAGCCGGTGCTCTTCTTACTACTTGGCCAGATGCATCGGTAGTTGCTGCCCTTGCAATAAGTTGGGGGATTTTGTTGCCCTTACTGGTGGCCGCCTACTCCAACTTAATACAACCTAAAATGGCAATAACGAGGTGACTTATGGCTTATCCACGCAACCCGACACAAACGTTCAAACCTGAGCGAGGTATTGTTCGCGCTCATCAGCAAGCAAAAAACACACTTCTAAGCTTTATTACTCTCCCGTTAATCTTTGCTGCGCTGTTATTTGCCGGACACGCTAGAGCCTCTGCTGTCGATGATCTGAACAAACGTGGTGAGGGTGAAATGAGTTACCTGTTTTGGACTCTCTACTCGGCAGAATTCTACGCAACTCCAACCAACTCCGAACGAGCTTTGAAGCTTGAGTATTACCGCTCTATCGATAGCAAAGACCTCGTAGACGCTACCGAAGATCAGTGGAACAAGCTTGGCTACTCTGACAGCAACATTCAACGATGGTTGAAACCCTTGTACGCGATGTGGCCGAACGTGGAAGAAGGAAGCACACTCACGATTCGTGTCGCTGAAGATAACGTAAGTCGTTTTTATTTCGATGAACAACCGATCGGCACCATCCAAGACAAGCAATTTGGTGAAGCCTTTCTAGCGATTTGGTTGTCTGAAAACACCTCTGAACCCGGTCTTCGTAAACAACTTTTAGGTTTGAACAAATGAATCCAAAAACAACAATAATAAAATTTGCTCTGGCATTTTTTTCACTCACTTGGCTAGTGGGCTGTGGCTCTGCAAGTTTAGAAGACCATGTCGACACTACGCCAGAGCTCAAGCTTGAAACCTTTTTTAATGGCGAGCTAATGGCCTACGGCATGGTGCTAGACCGCTCTGGTAACTTACTGCGCCGCTTTGATGCCAAACTGATCGCGACTTGGGACGGTGACAACGGAGAAATAAAAGAGTGGTTCTCTTTTGCTGATGGCGAGCGCTCAACTCGCGTTTGGAATCTAATCAAAACGGGCGAAAACACCTATTCTGGGACTGCCAACGATGTCGTTGGAACCGCTTATGGTGAAACCCAAGGTTCTGCGCTGTATTGGAAATATGACTTAGAGATTGAAGTAGACGGCAGCACCTATGAAGTGGTGCTCGATGATTGGATGTTCTTAATGGACGATAAACGCTTGTTCAACAAGACTGAGATGTCTAAGTTTGGCTTTAAAGTCGGAGAGGTCATCTTATACATCGAGAAGATTTGATGTAACTGCCGTTTCTGATTCTTAGTTTTAAAACGATGACTACATCTACAGTACGTAACAAAACAGCCCACAACGAAAATTGTGGGCTGTTTTGTTTGATCCCTCGAATAGCATACCTGCATGCTCAAGCCATTGTGCTAAGATGCGCCACCAGCATACAAATGGACTAGACTGACACTAAGCAGTCCCCATTTGTTTCGCTAAGCGTAGATTCCCTACCATGAATAATTGAAAAGGCTTTAAAGCATGAGCAAGTTGACCTCAGCGGAGCGTAAAGCTCGCGACAATGAACGTTTCTCACAACGCGTAAACGACCGCAGAGAAAAAGGTGAAGACGTAGTTGCTTACGCACTGACCAACAAAAAAGCTGTAAAATTCCTGACTAAGTCAGAGAAAAAACGTTTCAACGAAACGAGAGCGACTCTGCAAGAAGAGAAGCGAGTGAAAGAACAAGAAGAGCTTAACCGAATCGAAGACGCGTTCACGATCAAACAGTTCGACGACGAATAATCACTTATGATTACTCAAAAGCGCTGGCTCTATGCCGGCGCTTTTACTTGTTAGTTCGTTGTTTTTTAACGCTGTTATTTCTTGCTAAACCCGTCGATTCTTAACGGCTTTCCCCCACTCTCTTAGCTCAGCCTTACCGCTCGACCGATCACCCAAGCTATTAACCTATCAACCTATCAACCTATCAACCTATCAACCAGGCTATCGATCAACTTTAGCCATAGATCTCAGAAAATCTTAGCCTAGCCCCTTACTATCTCGAATCAACTCTACAAATTGAAGACAGTATGATTTTAATTACCGGATCAAGCAGCGGTTTAGGCGCAGCTCTCGCGAAACAATATGCTAACGCCGACGCTCAGCGCGTAGCCATTACAGGTCGCAATGCACAACGTTTAGCAGAAGTGGCGCAAGGCCTACCTGCGAATACCATTAGCCAAGCGTGTGATCTCTGTGACCCGCACTCAGTGAGCGAGTTATTGGATGCGTTACCTGAAATGCCGAAGCTGGTGATCCACAGCGCTGGCAGTGGGTACTTCGGTAAGATAGAACAGCAAGATCCAACCATCATCAGCGACATGCTGAAGAACAATATTGAGTCTTCGATCTTTTTGATTCGCGAGCTTGTACAGCGCTACAAAGATCAATCGGTCACCATCGCTGTGGTGATGTCGACGGCGGCACAAGGTGCTAAAGCTGAAGAGTCCACCTACTGCGCGGCAAAATGGGCCGTGAAAGGCTTTATCGAATCGGTAAGGTTAGAGCTAAAAGGTCACCCGATGAAAATCGTGGCGGTTTACCCTGGAGGAATGGCGACCGAGTTTTGGAATACAAGCGGTAAAGGCCTGGATACCTCGAGCTTTATGACCGCGCAAGAAGCCGCTCAGATGCTACAACAGGCGTTGACCAGCACAGAGCATGGCTTCGTATCAGACATCACGATAAACCGCGGCTAGTGCTTAGATAGAGCTACAAGGAAATAGAGCCGCGAGACAATTATTTGTGAGGGTGAGCATGAAAGTGTGCGACAATGCTCGGCGTAAATTCATATTCAAGGTTTATTATGAAACTTCTAGTTCGTAACCTATCGCGCTCTACCTCTGAGCAAGACATCCGTGTGCTATTTTCTGAGTTTGGCTCAGTAAAAGAGTGCAGCCTAGTTTTAGACCAAGAAACTGGCGACTCAAAAGGCTTCGCTTTTGTTGAAATGCCAGAGCAAGAAGAAGCTAAAGCGGCACTAAACAAGCTGAACTTGTCAAAGCTTGGCAAAAACACGATTCGTGTAAAAGTAGCGAACTCTTAATCGATTCAATGCTTCATCAGCCGCATGGCTTAGCTTAACAGCAGCACAGATGATAAAGCCCGTAACGATATGACGTTTTCCAGCGCAATATCGTTACGGGCTTTTTGCTGCTCGCAATTCTCTTTTCACACGATTTGAATACGCCTACAGACCTTCATGTTCATCAATAGCACGTCTTGCTTCGGCCATTGAACATCCAGATTCCATCACCAGCTGAGCCACAGTCATTGAAGGTGTAGCGGCCAACAGAGATGCCAAACACACCACGGGTTTAGGCAGCACTTTGTCGATTGCAATTGCTATCCAACCGTCTTTTTCATGGGTTAACATCGTTTTAAATTCAACGAGTTGATACTCTTGAGCGACCAACAGCCAATTACGCGAACGACGAACTCGTTTCAACTGACATCCACATTCCGCAGCATTCACCATCACTTGGCTTTTATCACTCACACGATGTACAAAACTATTCAATGGGACGCTAAACATAACTCTCTGCTAATCAATCTATTCCTACCATTCAAGAGCTCTCTACCTATCTCTCAAAACTTTCTAACTGTCACTCAATTAAAACCGTACGTAGGATTACACAGACACAAAAAAACCGCCAGTGATGCACTAAGCAACCTCGCGGTTTTTGGATGTTAACGTGTGTGGTTTACGCTTTAGTTTCTACCACAATGTCCGTTTTTACCGAGTTCGCGATAAAGCAGTTTTTGTGCGCCAAGTGGTGCAGTTTGTCGAGCTGCTTGGCGGTGGGCTTTTTGGTACCTAAAAACACAATTTTAGGGCGCAGAGTCACCTTAGTGACCGATGAGCGGCCAGATTCATCTTCTTCCAGCACACCAATCGCATCATCGACATAGGAGTCGATCACGTACTTCTGCTTTGCGGCAATGCCCAAAAACGTCAGCATATGGCAGCTAGAAAGTGCCGCGATAAACGCTTCTTCTGGATCAACATTCGCTTCCACCGAAAACGGCAGTGGCACAACATGTGGAGAGGACGAAGCAGGCACAGTGACACCACCATCGAACTCCCACGTATGACCTCGACTGTATTGATTGTCGCTAAAGACTTCATCTTCTGCTTTTTTCCAGCGAATGATCGCTCCGTATTCAGACATAATTCCTTCCTTTTTTATGCTCAATAAATTAACGATCAGCTGGATGATTGACACCATCGTTGGTCACCACATCACCAATATCAAAAGGGTTCACCCCTTCCAAACAACCAATATTGAACCCGTATTCATTTGGGCTAGAGCGACGTTGATGGTGGGTATAGATACCGCAGTTTGAGCAAAAGTAGTGCTTCGCGGTGTTGGTATTGAATTGATATAACTTGAGATGCTCGGCACCTTTGAGGATCTTGATACCATCCAACGCAACAGAACCAACAATCGCGCCTTTTCGACGACAGATAGAGCAATCGCAGCGACGTGGTTTTTCTATCCCGTTAGGTAAGCTGAACTCTAGTTCAACCGCACCGCAATGGCAGGTTGCCTTGTGAAAAGGTTGGATAACCGTATCTCCGACGACTTTCATTTTTCTCTCCAATCACATCCTTATGTTGGTCGTATCTAACCAGTTCAATGTTCTCTGTCCGTACCCGGGTGTTGAGTTCGAGAGATCTGTCATGCGCTGCTTCTCGGCTAATCTAACTAGACTTTTCAACCAAATCGCCAAACCGCTCAAACAAGAAATCAAGAAACAACCGGATACGCTTGGGCTGATATTTCTTGCTGATGTACACCACATTCAAATCGGCACTCGACACCGACATCGCGGTGTTGAAGTTCTTCATGTAGCCATTAAGCAGCGTCACAAGGCGCTGGTTATTGATGTCGCCTTGCACATCCAGTACCGATTTAAGAGCAATGCCCTCGCCTTTTAATGCCCAGTAGCGAATCACTTCGCCATCGTCTGAAAATCGCTTTGGAACAACCGTAATCGACTTCTTCATATCATGATCTTGGAAGTGCCATATCTTGAGCTCTTCATTGCTGCGCAGCATGGCTAAACAATCGTGATCAACCAAATCTTGTGGTGTTAACGGTGTTCCATGCTTGGCAAGATATTCAGGAGAAGCACACAGCACACGTCGGCTTGGTGACAAGCGTCTGGATATCAAACTGCTGTCGACCAATTCACCATAACGGACCACGATATCCATGCCAGATTCAGCAATGTTCGAGAGGTTATCGTTCAAGTAGAGGTAAGGGATCACGTCGGGATATTGCTGACAGAACTCAGAGAGAATCGGAAGAATGTACTGCTTTCCGATGTCTTTCGGCGCGGCGATTTTGAGTGGACCTTTGACCTCTTTGACGCCATTTTGGATCAGGTTTTCGGCCTCACTGACATTATCCAATATCTCCAGACACGCCTTGTGATACAGCTCGCCAGAGTCGGTTAAAGACACATGGCGCGTACTTCGATTCAACAACTTCACACCATATCGCTCTTCCAGCGCTTGAAGCCTTGCTGTCATGGTCGCAGGTGATAAACCCAGTTCGCGCCCAGCCGCCGCTAACCCGTGATGCTTAACAATACTGACGAACATCGCCATATCTGAAAACTTATCCATACGATTCTCGCTTCCGTCTCTTCGTCTTATTTCTCGATCTTAATGCTCGATCTGAATACTCAGCGACACTATTCAGATTATCCGAATAATGAATTTATATTTTAGACAATTATCAAATTTAGTCGAATACATATAATGACAAACATCAACAGAACAACGCAGGAATTCAGAGCATGACTAACGAATCGACTAATCAAGAGCAGCGCACTTTCGTCATCATTGGTGGCACATCAGGTATCGGCAAAGCACTAGCGATGCAACTAAGAAACGAGAACAACACGGTACATATTGCCAGCCGACACACAGGCGTTGATATCACCGATGAAAAGTCGATTTGTGAATACTTCGAATCGATTGGCGTGTTTGACCACTTAATCGTAACGGCTGGCTCATCCGCTCCCGCAGGAAAAGTAACAGACGTAGCAACCGCAGACGCCAAGACAGCTTTTGACACTAAGTTTTGGGGCAGCTTAAACGTAGCAAAACATGCCTCACGCTACATGACGCCAAACGGCTCTATCACCTTCACGACAGGCATGTTGTCACGCAAGGTTGTGGCAGGCACTTACGTAAAAACCGCCATCAACGCCGCACTAGAAAGCGTAACCAAAATACTGGCGAAAGAGCTATCACCCATTCGAGTCAATGCGGTTAGCCCCGGCCTGACCATGACAGAAGCCTACAAAAACATGGACGATTCCGCTCGTGCAAACATGTACGACAACGCCAAAAACAACCTACCCGCAGGTAAGGTTGGCGAGCCTTCAGAGATAGCCATGGGTTACCTATTCGCGATTAACAACCCATACGTAACGGGGTCAATCATCGACATCGATGGCGGTGCTCTACTCGGCTAACACTTCGCAAAGAAGCAAAGAAGCAAAGAAGCAAAGAAGCAAAGAACAATCGTTAGGGCGTGTATCTAAACGTCCTAACAAACAAGAATTAACACAGGTATTTCACTATGAAACCAGAAGCGATCCATAAAGAAAAGATCCCATTCCAAGTTTGGATACTGACACTCGCAGCTTTTGCCATCGGCACCGCTGAGTTTGTTATCGCAGGCATCCTTCCACAAATTGCCACATCCCTTTCGATCACCGAAGGTCAAGCCGGCTACCTAATTAGTGCTTACGCATTGGCTATCGTTATTGGTGGCCCGATCTTAACCATCTACCTCGCACGTTTTAACAAGAAGATGGTACTGATTGGCTTAATGGCTTTGTTCATCATCGGCAATATCTTGTCAGCCTTAGCTCCTAGCTACCCACTTCTACTTGCAAGCCGCGTTATCGCAGGTTTAGTGCAAGGTCCTTTCTATGGCATAGGTGCAGTTGTCGCGACCAATTTAGTGTCTGAGAAAATGGCAGGTCGTGCTGTTGGTCAGATGTTCGCTGGCTTAACGCTCGCTAACGTTCTTGGGGTTCCCGCAGGAACTTGGGTGAGCTTGCAATTCGGTTGGCACACCACTTTCTTTACCGTGGCAGCACTTGGCACCATCGCCATGATTTCAATCTTAACGTCAATAAAATCTTCAGGTCACAGCGAAGCGAAAGACATCAAAACTCAGCTGTTGGCATTCAAAAATCCAATGCTTCTCATCAGCTTGGCGATCACCGCTTTTGCTTGGTCTGGCTTCATGACGCTTTACGGCTACCTTGCGCCTATCGCCATGCACATCACGGGTTACGGTCAAGAGTCTGTTACTTGGATCTTAGTGATTGTGGGTGTCGGCTTAATTATCGGTAACACCTTGGGCGGTCGCTCTTCAGATAAAAATCTAGGCAAAGCTTCAATGTATTGGGCAGTCGCGATGATCGCTTCACTGATTGTGGTAGGCCTAGTGGTAGACAACAAAATCCTATTCGTTGCAGCTGCATTTGTCTTTGGTATTGCATCATTTGCGAACGTTCCCGCTATGCAACTTCGAGTGATGAACCACGGTGGCGAAGGCCAAGAGTTAGCAGCAACCGCCAATATCTCAGCGTTTAACCTAGCGAATGCCTTCGGTGGATTCCTTGGCGGCATGGTACTCGACAGCCAGTTAGGCGCTGGAATGATTCCATTCGCAGCCGTTGTTGTCCCTGTCATTGGCTTGCTACTTATCGCCAAAGCTAACCGAGCTGAAAAGCCACAGAGCAACTCTATTTTCAGCCCAGCAGAAAGCAAATAACGCGACTTATAGCCCCAATACAAAAAGAAAGATCACAGCATTAAAACAAGGTAGAAACCATGAACAAATTATTCGAAGCATCAGAACTGAAAGGCCTAGCACTACAAAACCGCGTGGTTATGGCACCCATGACACGCGCTCGTACTAGCCAACCTGGAAACGTGCCAAACGACATGATGGCAACCTATTACCAACAACGCGCAAGTGCAGGGCTGATCATCACGGAAGCAACGCAGATCTCTGATGACTCTCAAGGTTACTCATTCACACCCGGCGTTTATACCGATGCACAAATCGAAGGTTGGAAGTCAGTAACAACAGCAGCAAAAGCACAAGGTGCCGCGATATTCTGCCAGCTATGGCATGTAGGCCGAGTATCACACCCTACCTTTCAAAAAGGCGAGTTACCGATTGCACCTTCTGCATTAGCTCCAATAGAAACGCAGGTTTGGATCTCTGATGAGAATGGTAACGGCAACATGGTGGATTGCATCCAACCAAGAGAGATGACCCAAGCAGACATCGATCGTGTTGTTCAAGATTTTGCTAACTCAGCGAAAAAAGCAGTCGAGGCAGGGTTCAACGGAGTGGAAATCCACGGTGGTAATGGCTACCTGATTGACCAGTTCCTAAGAACCAACTCAAACAAACGCACCGACAACTATGGTGGCAGTCGTGAGAATCGACTTCGCTTTCTAATTGAAGTCTTGGATGCGGTAATTGAAGCGATTGGTGCTGACAAAGTGGGCGTACGTTTAGCCCCATTCATCACCTTCAAAGACATGAACTGCCCAGACATCGTGCCAACGATTTTAGAAGCGTCAAAGGAACTGCAAGCTCGTAATATCGCTTATCTGCACCTATCAGAAGCCGACTGGGATGATGCTCCAGTTATCCCTGAAAGCTTCCGTTTAGAGCTAAGAGAGCTATTCTCTAACACCATCATCGTTGCTGGCAGCTACACACCACAACGCGCCGAAGAAGTGTTAAGCAAAGGCTACGCCGACCTTGTCGCATTTGGTCGCCCATTCGTTGCGAATCCAGATCTCGTTTCACGCCTACAAAACGGCAGTGAACTATCCGATCTTGATGGCGCCACTCTGTTCGGCGGCAACGAAAAAGGCTACATCGATTATCCAGTGTTGTAGTGAATCTTAAATTGATAGAACTGCCTTAGATTTTCCTTCAGGCAAAAGAAAGGCTCGCGTGACTAGTGCGAGCCTTATGCAGTTTAGGGGGTAAACCACAATCTGATATTAATTAGGGGTAATTATTTAACTTATGAGCCATTATGCACTTGTGCGCATTGATATTCTATTTTTAAATGATTCACTGCAATTAATCAATCGATAAAAGTTAGCGTTTGGTCAATTTAAACCACATAGGTAACAGTGACTTAGTGAGTGATGTCTAGAAACCATCATAAAACCCATAAAAATCAGATCTATAAACTTCTCATTTGCCAGTAACCTTCACCATTAGTCGCGAGTTGGCTGTGTAAATAATCGAGCGTATCTGCGACCGTTCCCGCAATGCCTTGTGGTGGATTGAACAACAGCAAACCACTGCCGATCAGGCGATCATCACCCTTGGGATCTCGAAGGCGAAGTTCCGACTTGATCGGACTTGGTAGCAAACCATCTTTCACCGCTGTCACGCAGTGGTTCAAAATCAGTGAGCTCTTATCATCCGTGTAAAGCGGGTACCAAATTAATGCTGATACCTTCTCAGACTGCTGATACGCCTTAACCAAGGCATCAATCACTGCGAGATATTCAGAATCAGTTTCGTAAGGTGGGTCAATCACGATCAGGTGGTGGTTATCATGCTTGGCCACATCATCAGGCAGCGCTTTGAGCCCGTCGCCTGCGGTGATAGTTAGCTTACTTGAGACATCAAGATCGCGTTGCAGCTTCTCAATGTTGGTTTGTAATAAGTCGGCTTCATCTTGCTGAATGTCTGAAAAATAGAAGCTATCTTGGCTGCGGCCTTGTTGGTAGGTGATGGCTGCAGAACCCGGATAGAGAGAGATAAGTTGGTTCGGATTGTAGTATTCCAGCACCGACATAAAAGAAGCGAATGCCGGAGGAAGATAAGCCTTGTTTCGCCACAAGTACCCAACCCCTTCAGCAAACTCACCAGCATGATTACTTGGTGCAGTGTTGAGGTCATAACACCCTGTACCAGAGTGCGTGTCGATAACATTGAGGCGTGAATGTTGCTGCATTAATGACCGAACAAGTGCACTCAATACTGGATGCTTTAGCGCATCACCATGGTCGCCTACATGACATTGATGTCGATATTCCATTCCCTTGCCTCATTTCTACGAACGTCATCTAAACATACTTCATATCATGAGGGCTTGCCTGCTCAATCCATCGTTTTTTGAAATAGGCTCTCTTTTCTGTAACTGTTTGACTCTTATAAAAAATAAAGCCCCTCGTTTTACTATAAACGAAGGGCTTTGTTGACGTTACTGACTAAGTTGTACTGTTAACCAATAGATAACCTAAGGGTACTCACCCTCAACTTCTACCGGCGCTTTCACTTGGTAGTGACAAGGCTGTAGACCAAGTAACTTAGGCAGTGTGATACCTACTGAAACTGAAGACCACGTACCGCTGACAATACCTACAACCAGTGCAATCGCGAAACCTTGCAGCGCAGCGCCACCAAGTAGCCAAAGCGCAGATACGGTGATTAGGGTTGTACCTGAGGTCACCATGGTGCGTGAGAAGGTCGCTTTAACCGATTCGTTAAGCAGGTTATCAGTGTCACCATTTGGATTACCACGCAGCATTTCACGAACACGGTCGGCAATGATGATCGAGTCATTCAATGAATAACCTAAAATCGCCAACACAGCCGCTAACACAGTCAGGTTGAACTCGAACTGAGTAAAAGCGAACAGACCCAAGATAAGCGTCACGTCATAGATGATTGCGGCTAGGGCGCCGAGTGCTAAACGCCATTCAAAACGTACACTCAGGTACAGCATGATCATTAGGAAACACACCAATACCGCTAAGCCACCTTGGTCAACCATGTCTTGACCGACTTGAGGGCCAACCACGCTGCTGTTAAGCACTTTTACTTGGTCGCTGACAGAAGACAAAGCATCCACTAAGTTTGGCTGTGGAGCATCTGTCAGTTGGCTATAACGGATTGTCCAGCGATCCTGTTCTGCCATACCAACCACTTGCACATCTTGTTGGAAGGCCGTATCAAGTTTTGTTTTTAACGCATCTTTGGTGACTTGATCAGAGAGCTGAACCTCAGCAACCACACCACCTGTGAAGTCCAAGCCCCAGTTAAAACCTTTCACTGCCACCAGCATCACAGAGCTCATGAACAGCACAATAGAAATCACAGACATCACCTTACGAAGGCGAGTCATATTGCTATTTGAAAAATAGCGGTCTGAAATAGTCATTTTTGAAGTACTCATGCTTAAATCCTTACATCGTGGCGTTGGTCACGCCCCCAAACCAAATTGATGATCGCTCGTGAAGCAAAAATGCCCGTAAACATACTGGTTAGAAGACCTAAGCCTAGAGTTAGAGCGAAGCCCTGAATCGGTCCATTACCAATGGTGTATAGAGCCACAGCAACGATCATGGTGGTGACGTTAGCATCGAAAATTGACGAGAATGCGCTATCGAAACCACGGTCGATAGAGCTAGCAAAGCTGCGCCCTTCTTTCATCTTGTCTCGAATACGCTCGAAGATAAGCACGTTAGTGTCTACCGCCATACCGACGGTCAGTACCAAGCCCGCAATACCCGGCAGAGTTAACACCGCACCCGGTAGCAAGGCAATCAAACCAAACAATGTGGTCATGTTAACCACCAATGCACAGTTCGCGACCCAACCTAAGCGGCGGTACCATAGCGCCATAAACGTTAGCGTAAGGCCAAGGCCAAGAGCCAAAGCAGCAAAGCCGTTGGTTACATTTTCAGCACCCAAAGATGGGCCAATAGTACGTTCTTCAATGATGGTCACAGGCGCAGTCAATGACCCCGCACGCAACAGTAACGCAAGCTCTTGTGCGTCTGCCAAGCTGCCAGCGCCTGTGATTCTGAAGCGGCTACCCAGTTGAGATTGGATGTTTGCCACACTAATCACTTCGCTGTCTTGCTTGCTGTTGCCCGCTCTATCACGGCTGTATTCGCTGTACACCGTTGCCATTGGCTTACCGATGTTATGACGTGAGAACTCAGACATTTTCTTACCACCAGAAGAATCCAGCGTAATGTTGACTTCTGCACTGCCCATCTCACCAATGCCACTGCGAGCATCGATAATGTGCTCGCCACTCAACACTGCCTTGCGGTCGACTACCACACGGTTGCCGTCTGAATCTTTCAGGGTTTGAGTACTGCGAGTGGCATTGTCGTACACCGAATAGAACGCCAAAGATGCCGTTGCACCAATCACGTCTTTCGCAGCTGCAGGGTCTTGTACACCCGGCAACTCGATACGGATACGGCTTTCACCTTGGCGTTGAATCGATGCCTCCGTGATGCCTAGCTCTTCAATACGGCTGCGCATGATTTGCAGGTTTTGTTGAACCGTAAGGTTGCGTAGCGTTCTTTGCTCTTCTTCAGACTGAGTTAACGTTAGCGACTTGTCTGAGCGGTTACGTAGCCATTGTGGGAACTCTTGACGAATCAGCTTCTGGGCTTTTTCGAAATCGGCGTCGGTACGGAAATCAAACTGAACTTGGTTGTTGACCACTTTACCGCGGGCATAACGCACTTCGCTGGTGATCTCGTCGACCATCGCTTGAGCTTGCGCGTGATAAACTGGCTCCATATCCACTTCTAATAAGAACTGCACACCACCACGTAAATCAAGGCCTAGCTGAATCGGCGCGAAGCCCATGTCTGTTAGCCATTTAGGTGCTGCTGGTTCCATCGCTAGCGCAACCGTCGCGTTATCCAATAGGCGCTCATTCAGCACCTCTTTGGCTTTCGCTTGTTGTTCAGCATCTTCTAAGATCACGACTAAACGTTGGTCTTTTTGAAATGCCGATTTAGCTTGGATGCCTTCGCTCGCAAGGTATTGGGTAATTTGACTCGCATCGATGGTCTGTTCAGAACGGTTGTTAATTTGAACCGACGCATTCTCGCCATACCAAGAAGGTAAAGCACTCAGAACCATGATGATGATAGTGGCGATAAGCACCACGTATTTCCACTTTGAGTAGTGGTTTATTTGTTTTCTTTGAATGCGTTTTTTCACAGTCAAGATCTCTTCTTTGAACTAATATTTTGCGAACACGAGCAATGGCTAATCGCAACCAAAACAAGCTGATTGAAAGATAGTGATGCTAAAGCTGATGACGCTATGTTTGTTTTGGTTAATTGGCGAGTTCAACGGGCACAATTGACCATCGATACGACCAATTTAGGGTCAAACGATTAGCTAAGAAGTTCTCGGAAATGCGAGTATTGGATGTTGCCCTCTTTCCACCCAGAAAGCCGGGAGGACGGAGAACTCACAATACTGGTCCAGTGCAGCTTGGAATCCAACAACGGCGTGTTGAAGAGCAGGGAAGCCAGTATTGAGGGGGGAGAGAAGTCAATCAGTAGATGATAAGCAGGCTCAAGATCGGCCACGCTTTCTTGCTCGTTACTGAGCATACGTCTGAAGTTTGCTGCTTGAAGGCTTGATTCGGTGTCGTGATAGTTAGAACTGTCACCAGAAGGCACGGTGCCAAACTGAACCTTATCGCACTCTAAATAAGCCGACGGATTATCCGCAGTTGCCTGTTTACAAAGATTAGTCTGCGAAGATTGCTCTTGAGCCGAATGAATTTGAAATGGCTTAGAAGGAAACGAATAGCCGTTAGAATTCACTAAGCCAAAGCTCAGTAAAAACAACATTAAGACTAATCGGGTACCCAGTTTAAGCAATCTAATATCCAAACAACATTCTCGTAGATCGTCAATCTACAATACAAATGAAACGCTGTCTTGATTTAAAACATTTTTTTAGAAAATGATTCGATGCAACCGATTAAGCACCCTCGCAATTTAGATTTACATAGATCTAAAACGGCTTAACAACTGGTGATGGATAGATGTTATGAATAGTAGAAAAACAAGAAAGCCAAGCGGTGCTCGCTTGGCTTTCAGCTGTCTCTTTCTGTTGGCTTCAAGCTTTAGGCTTTAGGCTTTAGGACGCATGATGTTCTTAACCTTACGGCTATCTTCACCAAAGATGCGTTGGACAAGTTGATTCATGTCTTCCGCAGTAATCGACCTCGCCACTCGCTCAACTTGAGACAAAGCTTCGATATCGTAACCATGAAGTAAATAACGAGACAGGTACCATGCTTGGTCAATAGAGCTCATCTCGAGAGGCGTGAAGTCCGCTTCAAACTGTTTCACGACTGCGTGCATTTCCTTTTCAGAGACGCCCTGTAAAAGGTCTGCAATCACTTTATCGATCGCCACTTCGACTTGGTCAACGTTCTCCGGCGCTACCATCGCCCCGATAACCCACTCACCACTCAGCTCACTATCTGCGGCTGCTGAATACGTATATGGCGAGTAATCTAAGCTCAACTCTTCACGAATATAAGCATCTAAACGAGCCGCCAGCAGTCGTTCTAGCAAGTTTTCCGTGAAGATATCTTTTGCCGTTACGCCTTGATCGGTTTCGGCTTCAGGCTCAGAGAGGACTCGTAAGATGTACTCTGCACTATTCACATTGTTGATCGCTAAATCAATGCGTGATTCAGATGGCTGCTTGTAAGCCACCTTAAATTCAGGAACCTCAGCTTTTTCTAATGGAATCGAAGCCAAGTATTGCTCAACCAAAGGCTTTAATTCACTTGGGTCGATGTCACCCACGATCACCAATTGGTTATGCCTCATTTGACCAAACAATTGCTGATGAAGATTAGCGACGTCTTCCACAGAAACCGCTTCAACACGTTCTTTATCAACAAAGAGGTGGCCACTGTCTTGACGATAGATATTCTGGTTTCTTGCGCGCTCAAACTGACCGACAGGGCTGCTCAAGAAAGATTCTTGACCTTGTACAAACTCCTGTTTCACTGCCTCTAACTGCTCGGGAACAATTTTAGGCGCAGTTATGAAGGTATAAAGCGCAGCAAACGTATCTTTAAGTCCGTCTTTATTGATATTAAATTCAATACCATGACGAGTATTACCAATGAAAGAATCGGCGCTAATATTTTCACGATCAAAGTACGCTAAAAGCTCAGAGCCCGTAAACTCACCGACACCACTTCGAGCGAAGGTAGGTAACGCAACCTCAACAGCTGGGTACAAGCTCGGATCCAAAGCGGCTTTTCCGCCGAGGCTCATGTACATCACCCCAACATCATCACCTGCCTCATAATCACGCAGGTACCACATGTCGATGCCATTGCTTAACGTCCACTTTTGGATGTATGGGTCAATAGACATTTGTTCAGCAAGTACAACCTCGCCTTGCGAGCTAGGTACAGCAAAAGCGCTGGCTGTTCCAATCGCAAGCGGCGCAACTCCCGCCTCGCTATACGTGGCTTTTAAACTATCGAGAGAGTTGATGATCGCGGTTCTGTCTTCGGAGTCATCCATCCCAATAACAATAAAGTAATCATCAGAAAGTAGATTCTTGATGTTGTCGTTAATCACTTCAAGGCTCAAGTTAGCGATGAAAGCTTCCAAGCTTGCTTGATAATCTTTCTGTGATTGGACTATTCGATCATTGACTAACGCACTCACTTTGTAATTCGCGTGTTCAACACTGTCCATTTTATCCCAGTTATGCTCGATGTTATCCAGCAAGTCTTGGTAGTAGTACCGTTCGCCAGCAATATCCGTTTCCGAAACACCAAAATCACGCAATGATGCCAATGTAGAAAGCAGATCTTGTTGGATAACTTCACGGTCTCCAGCCGGAAACCCAACACTTATTGACGAATAGTAAAAAGCGCCCATTCGATAACTATCAGATGCAATCCATTGAGTCGGGAACGCGGCATCATTGAACACCGCTTCTAATCGTCGTTGAATCAATTGCTGAGCGGTTTCATCTAACCTGCGTTGATTCTGCTGAGCATGATTTTCAACTCTATTTAAACCTCGGTTAAACGTCAGAGTGATGCTTGGCGCTTCTCTTCCTGCGTACTCAACATAATCATCTTCATTGAATGAGGTCGTTTTCTGTTTCTCTGGTCTCGGCGTATCGCCACGCTCCCAGCTAGAAAACTTTTCTTCAATAAGTGGAATCACAGTTTTGATGTCCACATCACCAGAAACGACCAGCTCAACTATTTGAGGTTGATACCAAGTCTGATAAAAGTTGGTGATGCCTTGAGGAGTAGCATTCACGATCGACGATTTAGTCCCTAATGCATCTTGCGATTCGTACGGGCCGCCTTCAACGAAGTAATCATAATATATATCTCCGAATGACTTATCATCGAGGCGAGCCATACGGAACTCACCAAGAACCACGCCTTTTTCTTTTTCGACTTCTGAACTTGATAGATCCAGGCCATCACCAATGTCACGCATCCACGTCAAAGCAGACTGCAATTGGATGTTATCTGGCAAATCTAACTGGTAGACCGTCTCTTCATAAGAAGTGTAGGCATTAATATCAGCACCAAAGCTAGCGCCTGCGTCTTCGAATAGACGAATCACATCGTTCTGAGAGAAGTTTTTACTGCCATTGAATGCCATGTGTTCCAAGAAGTGCGCGTAGCCTTCTTGTTGAGAAGTCTCTTGAATCGAACCGGCGTGCACGACTAAACGAACAGATACGGATTCTTCATGATCTGGATAAACATGATAAGTAAGGCCATTTTCTAGTTGGCCTGAAGTCCATGCCGGATCCGGCTGGATTGGCGTTTCGGTAGTTTTTGATGTTGAGCTACAGCCAACTAAGGTGAGGCATAGAGCCGTCGCTAAATAATATGTTTTCATAACAACCTCTTAATGTCATTCATCGACAATATACAGATTGAGCTAACGATTATTATTTAATATTGAACCGGATGAGTATCTTTGTGATCTAGATCTTTATTTTATAAATCACTATACGTTATGTAAGATCGCCTGTGCTCGTTTAAAGCAGCGTTTTGATAGAGCCTAATACATCCATTTAAACTCGCTAACTACATCCATTTAAAATCAATGGCTACATACATTTAAGCTAGTTCGCTACATACCCTTAAAGAGCGCTTGCGAAGCGCGGCTGATCGGTAACTTCTCACCCGACACATAAGCAGACATCTGGCCTGAGAGCCCTTTCTTCACCTTATCAATGGCTGACACTTTCACCACCACCGAGCGGTGGATCTGCCAAAACTCATCCGGGTTAAGCTGCGAAATCAGCTCTTTTAATGATACGCGAAGAATAAATTCCTCTAGCAAACCGCCTTGGCCTTTTTTGAATATCGACACGTACTTGTCTTCCGCTTTGAAGTAAGCCACATCATCGACGGCAATCAGGTGAATGTCTTCTCCGACACTGGCTTTGAGCCACGTGAGATACTGTTGCTTGTTTTGTTGGGAAGACGATTGTGATAGCTGTTGAAGCTGAGCCATTAACGCCGTGATATCAGGTTGTTCAGGGGGATTACCTGTTTGCGTTTGGCTGCTCGACAAACGCGCTTGCACCTTCTGACATGTGGCCAGTAAGCGTTCTTCATTGATTGGCTTAAGTAGATAATCCATCGCATTGTGCTCAAAAGCTTTGACCGCGTATTCGTCATAAGCCGTAATAAACACAATCAATGGCGGTGAATCTAGCTTGTTGAGTTGCTTCGCCAGCGAGATTCCATCCAGCTCTGGCATACGAATATCGAGAAAAGCCACGTCGGGCTTAAGCTGCTGAATACTTTGCATCGCCTCCAAACCGTTTTGTGCCTTGCTGACGATCTCGAGTTCCGGCCAAACCTCAGCAAGGCTCTTGTCTAAGTGGTGCCTTAACAGTGCTTCATCGTCTGCGATAATCGCCGTTACGCTCGGCTGTACTGCTGGGTTGTTCATGGTTAGTCCTTTAAATTCACACTGTAAATCGTCTATTTTTCGTCACTGTTCTGTGCTTTCTGGTCTGTAATTCTAAGCGGCTGCGTCAGTCAGCGGTAACAAAATCGTCGAGACAACCCCGCCTTCAGCTTGCTCTATGATCGTTAGGCTCGCCTTATCACCATACAGAGTTTCGATTCGCTGACGAATATTGCTTAACCCAACACCGTGACCCGTATTCGCAGAAGGTGTTTTCAGCCCTGCGCCATTATCAGCCACTTCAATTTTTAGCTGCTGGCCTTGTTGAGTAATACGAATATTCACTTGGCCACCCGCCGCTTTGGGTTCGATACCGTGCGTAAGTGCATTCTCGACCAAAGGTTGAATCAAGAACGGTGGAATCACCTGCAAATCGCTAATCTCGTGTGTTTCAATCGAGAACGTTAAGCGCTCACCCAAGCGTATCTTCTGAATATTAAGATAAGCGTCTAACAAGTCGACCTCTTGTGCGATGGTCGATTGCTCGGTGCGGCTGTTTTTCAAAGTCACACGCAACAAGTCGGTGAGTTTTTCGAGCATCAACTTGGCTTTCGCGCTGTCACTCTCAATCAATACATTGATGGTCGCAAGCGTGTTGAACAAGAAGTGCGGTTCAATTTGGCTCTGTAGTTGTTTAAGCTGACTCAGCACCACCACCTTTTCTTGGTCTGCCTGACGACGCTTGGCCACTTCCAATTCGTTATCGGCACGTAACTGCTGCTCTCGTGTGTAGAAATAGTAATAGCAAACCGAACAGAAGATCACACCGAGCAAGACTACAGATTTAAGATCCGAGATATTGGCCCCGAAATATCCGTTCAACCAATAGTGCGCGTTCAAGGTACCAAAAGTCATCGCGAACACCATTGAGATACCCACTTCAAGCGTTCTGGATGTTCTCTTAAACAACTTAACCAAGATGAAAGAAGAACCTACCGCGCTGTAGCCAAAACCAAAGCTTATCGCGAGGTTAACCACAAGGTCGCCACCCCAAATAGTTTGAGTGGTGACGGCAATGATAAAACAAAACAAAGTGGTCAGCGTGAAGCTCTTAATCCATGAAAATCGACTGTTTGAAGAAGTGTCCATTAAAATCGTCCTTTGATATTTAAGAGAATCATATGACTATCGGGTAAACTGGCGTAAGCAGAATCACTTTTACCACCTAGAAAGCGTGCAGCAAGTTCCAAATCCAACGATGAATTGCCATTATCTAAAGCCTGATAGTTGAGCCACTGAGTCGCAATAAAACCGCCATCTTGAGGAGACAACATGACATCGAATGTTGGCGTGATATCTTCAAGCCAGCCATGTGTCGAATCCAGAGACCAATGAAACATGATGTTGTGTTGAACCAAATTGGCGTGCTGATAACCTTGAGCATAAGAACCGGCCAACGAAGATGTCATCGGATTAACCGACAAAGACTCTGCACTTTCTATCGCGCTTTGCCACTCAGAATGACTCCACGCTCGGCTATCAAACCAGTATTCCAGCACCACATTATGGCCCGTGTCATTGGCCCATGTTAATCCTGCTAACGCTTGATAAGCCTCGCCCTGCTCTTCAAGATAAACCGGTTTAAGCATTGAATCCGGCTGACTGTAGCCAAGGCTTTGTCGCTGATAAACCACCGAGCCATGAAACTCCCAAGCGAGATTCAACACCGACACTAAACTCGCCCCAAGTAAGCCATGGCGTACATCGTCGTAATAAGCGACCCACTGATATTCGTGGTCGCCAACCAGATTGTAACGACGTATCCCAAAGCCTTGTTGCTGATTCTGCTTTTCGAATTCATTTACGTCTTGGGAAGTCCATGACGAATCGCTGTAAAGCAGTGTCCATTCGCCCGTCATATCGAACAGTGACGCTGAAGCCACACCGGCGCCCTCTTCTGCGACAATGCCAACAGGGTTTTGTCGGTAAGGCTTGATAATGTCTAACGGTCGGTAGCCATAACCAACACCCCAATCTAGGCGAATCTTACCGAGTGTCACATCAAGGTAGTGATCACCGAACGCTGAATTAGACAGTTCAACACCACCTTGCCAAAACAGCTCGCGCGCAATGAATTCCGATTCAAAGCTCGCGTCTTGGTCTTGAGGAGTATTAGTCAAAATATCATTGGCTTTCACGGCAAACAGGCCAAGCCAATTGCCATATCCAACTTCAAGATCCAACAAACCATTGAGTGACTGACGATTATCAGATGCAAAAGGGCTAAATGGCGACTCTCGCGATTCAACGGCTTCAGCACTCAGTTGCCAGTCCCACGCTAGGCTCAGATCGTCCGCTTGAGTCGTGTTACTCACACAAGACAATGCAAGAAAGCTAGCGATTAAAGGCTTAATGTGGAATCGACGACTAAAAGCTCTCATGCCACCCACCTAAAGTCCAGACACGCTATTACGCGATAGGTAAGCAGGGTTGTAGTATTTATCTTCCAAGCTTTGTTCAATCACTTCGCGGTACTCAATCACGGTTTTCTTACTTGGTTGAATCTTATCGAGCAAGGTCATCGACACCACTGTTGGTAATCCATCACGCACGCCTTCGGTAAACCAAGCTTGTTTCGCCAGTTTCCCTGAGCGCAGATACAGATCCGCTTTAACTGGAAACGCTCGATCTGCCGTTAGCCATAGATCAATCGATTGATAGCTGGCACCCTTGGTTTTCGCCACGAGCTTTAGGTGATGGGTATCGAGTATCTCGCCAGTCGGCATCTCAACTTGTTGCTCGGCAACCCACTCACCTTGGTAATCTTCGCTCCAAGTGAGCGTCGAAATGTCCCCTACCGAAGCTTCACCCAAGAGTTTCTGCATTGGTGTGATTCGGATAGGTCGGCGCGATTTCGGCATCAGTAACCAATAGTTGTCCTCTATCATCAGCATCTTTTGACCCGCCTCGACCGCCGACTTGAACACGACCAGCGACTCTCGGTTTGGTCTTGTGTAGACGTTGTATTCGCGGGTTTTGTCTAGTTGCTCGTCTTGATATAGCGCGACCAGAGACACCACTTTCGACGCCTGTTCGCTGTTCAAACGGTAGCTGTCTGCCTTAGCAATCATCTCGGTAACTTGCTGTGAATCGATAGCCCAGCTTGGTGCTGATACTAGAGCCAAGGCCAACGCAGAACCTAAAACAGTGAGTGAACGAGTAAATTTATACATAAACCAGCGCCTCCGTGATTGGCTTATTCACGCCTTTGCGAGCAGAAAAATAAGCAGCCAGCAAACAGATTGTCAGCACGCCTAAAGTAGCGTAACCAACCAGTTCCAATGAGAAGTAAATGTTGAGTGGGTAACCTTCGGTTCTGCCGGGAGGTGGTGGCATTTGGATATCAACCACTAGCAATAACACCGACACTAAGCCACTCACTAACGCGCCGATCGCGCTGCCAATCAGTGCCAACAATCCCGCCTCTTTTAAGAAGCCTGCCACGATTTCAGAAGGGTAACTGCCGAGTGCTGACAAGGTGCCGATTTCACGAGTGCGTTCGGTCACCGACATGGTCATGGTGTTAAACAACGACACAAACACTACCAATGCCATCACCGCGCCCATAATGCCGAAGATCCGGTCATAAAGATCTTTAACCTTGGTGTAGAAAAACGCACGATCTTGCCACGGGGTGATCTCGATCTCTGCGCCTTGATCGCTTTGGCTCGCGCTATTTCGATCTAAAGCAGTTTGGATGCGCTGTTGAACGGTCGAGGTCTTGCTTGTCTCAAATAGGAACACCGACAAGGTACTGACTTTGTCTGAGGCCAAAAGCTCTTGCGCGGTAGTGATATGAACATACAGCTGACGCTTATCCAGCTCTGGCACACCCGTCGAATAGATACCCTGCACCTTAAAATCAAAAGCGCTCAAAGCACCGTCACTGGTGGTGGCTAGCAGCGTTACCCAGTCGCCAACGGCCACTTTGAGGTTACGAGCAAGGTCAGTTCCCAGCATCACTTGTGGCTCTTGGTTATCGTATCTGGGAGATTTCACATCCGATAGGGTTTGACCGCTGCGCACATCAAGGAAAGGACCTTTCATATCGAACTCGCGCTCATTGACTCCGGTGCCCATAAAGATGGTTGACTTGCTTCCGTTAGACACCAAGCCACTAAAGTAAACTCGCGGCTGCACCCCACGCACATCGCTGTCGCCAATAATACTCTTGGTGAGCGCTTGAACATTATCCAGACCATTGCTCAGCGGCATGTCTTCGTCTTGTTCAAAATATCCCGGCGTGCTCAAAGTAAGGTGACCAGTATCGCGTGCGGTCGATTCACGCAGAGATTCATAGGTGTAAAGCCCGTAGCCTCCAGCCGAAGTCAGCGCAAATACCGCGATGGCGATAATCAATACCGACAACAAACTGCGGCGACCGTTTCTCAATAAATTAAGCCACGCTAAACGCACCGAGGTAGGAAGCAAAAAAGTGCTCATTCTTTGTGTTAACTTGCCCATGAGATCGCCTCCGTGGTTGCAACTTGTGGAACCAGTTGGCCATCGATAAGTTCAATCACTCGGTCACAACGCTGAGCCATTCTTGGGTCGTGCGTTGCGACGATAAAAGTCGTGCCCATTTCATGGCCGAGCTCTTTCATAATGTCGATCACAAGGTTAGCGGTGTGACTGTCTAAGCTAGCGGTCGGCTCATCGGCAATGACTAAGCTTGGGTTGTGGATTAGCGCTCTGGCTATCGCGACACGTTGCTGCTGGCCGCCTGAAAGATTGTCTGGGCGATGATGTACATATTCGCCTAGCCCAACACGCTCCAACATCTCTTGTGCTCTGGTCTGCTGTTCTTGTTTCGAACATTGGTTCAACATCAATGGGTAGGCCACGTTCTCAAGTGCCGTCATCACTGGAACCAGATTGAAGCGCTGAAATACAAAACCCAACGACTGACGGCGAAAGCGTGCAGCGGCGATTTGCTCTGTCGGATACGGTTGGCCATCAATATTGATCTGTCCTCGATAGCTCATATCCAACAAACCAAGAATATTCAAAAGTGTGCTTTTTCCAGAACCCGACGGGCCACACAACGCCACCATTTCACCGCGCTGGATATGGCCATCGACCCCGTTTAATGCATCAACACGTTGACCGCCTGTGACATATGCTTTGCCGATATCTTTAAATTCAATCATCCCGTTTTCCTCTGATTACTAACCAACTGTTTAGCTTCCATGCCCTTTATTTCGCTTTCGCTATTAGGGCCTTCGCAGTCATCGTTTCGATGTTGTCGGCATCGGCCGTTTCCATTTGCTCTAGCCACGCTTGTGCTTGCGTTAGGTCTTCAGCACGAATCGATGCCTCAATCGCATAACGGTAAATCCACGATGTCACAGCGAAATACTGTTGCTGGAAAGCATCTTCAGCCAATAGCGAGAGGAACAGGTCATAACCACGATCGAAATGATTAAACATGTCTGGCAGAGAGGTGTAAGTAACGGCGGCCATTGCGCGAGTTAGGTAAGAATCTGGCAGCCCTTGAACACGGGGTTGTTCATGAATTGGTTGGTCTTCGTCTTTCAGCAGCACCAGTGATTTATCAATGGTTGATAAGCCTCTCTCCACATACTTCATCTTGTTCCAAGGTAAGAACGCATCACGCCCCATCAGGGTTTCTGTGCTTCCTAAATAAACTAAAGTCAGTGGCGTAGCGCCGTCTTGTTGCAGCGTGTCATTAAGGCGTTCATAAGCCACCTCAACCAAGTCTTCATTGCCTTGCGCCGCTTGGTTGTAGATATCGAGCACGTCTGAACTCGGGTTCGCTAAAGCTAACGACGGTGCAAACGAAACAAGAGCAATCAGCAATGAACGCTTAAGCACAGAAGTTGTAGAGCCTGAATTAAATGAGTGTGAAGTAGTCATGATTTCTAATCCCTTTCAAATGTTGACGTTGAAAGGTTAACTAGAATTTGTCGTGCAGTTTTACCAATGCGACGAATGGTAATTATAAGGAGTGAATGGTTGAGAGGCGGTGTGAGTGGAAAATTCGAAAAGAAAGAATAAAACAGATGGGTCAAAAAATAATCTGATATTGCCCACTTCAGACTTTAATCAGAACTGACTCATTTCTGCCCCTTTCTAATTTAGAACGATTTTTCACACGATATCGTAATTGATGATTTGACCTGATTTTCCCAATCAGTGAAGTGTCTAATGAAATCGGAGCTTACCAGAATCACAACAACTCAATACTTGAGGCGGCATTTTATTTGGGGCAATAAAAAGCCCAGCGAAGTCGCTGGGCTTTATTAGTTTTGAATGTAAGGTACTAAACGCCGTCAGATGGGAATAGTGGGATTGTTCCACCAATTTCTTGTTTGTCAATCGGTGAATCTGTAATCTCACCTGTGATCTGGTCGATAAACAACTCAGCTGCACCAGAAGCACCATTAGCGATCACTTTGATACCACCTACATAAGTACCAACCTCAAAATCGACATAATCATCGAACTCTTGACGGTCTAAGATGTTATCTGAATGATACTCACCAGTCGTAAGATCAAGATAAGTGAGTCTATTAGGGCTCACATCTGATAAGTAAAGCCTGTACGAATCACCAACACGCGATTCATGCTGCTTACCATTATCAAACTCATACATCACCTCCAGCGGTATAGAGCCATTGCTATTAGTTACATCATCCTTTTGAACACGGAAGTAGCTATGAGAATGAATGTTATCACCTCTTGCATATGCTCCGAAGTAAACGTATTCGTCATCTGAATGCTGGAGGTTTTGCCCTGCACCAAGCAGATCAACCGTCACCTCTTTACCTTCCAAAATGAATGGCGTCAGCTTAAAAGAACTATCCGACTTTGTATTGATAATGACATTACCGTACTCATAGTAGTCTTCACTCCAGATGTTGGTAATGACATGCTCACCCACTTGGACAACTCGACTGTAGTCATATCGTTCAGCAGGAACTGCCTGCAAAGATTCGTCATAATCTGGATAACCACCATCATTCATAAATGCTGGCTGATGCCAGTACCCATAACCACGATTACGCACGAAGAAGAAAGAACTACCATCATACGACCACGAAGCTTTTACGTGCCTATCAATATTATAATCTTCCGTTGGACTCTGGTGAATGGTCTTAACAACACCATCACCATTCCAAAAACCAAGCGTAGGGAGGTTCATTCCATTAATTTCACGTTCATGACCATACATAATCTGCAAACCTGTACCGTCAGTCGTTGGGTTCACATCATAAAGAGTGTGAGCTACTAAATCACTATCAGCGCGATTACCCAACAAGCATTCAGCCAAACCAGTTTCATTTTCTAGTGGCAGCGCAATAAGTGAACAGTGTGCAATTTCATCACCATTAGCATCCGCCAGATTATTGAAACCACCACTTAAAATAAGATGCTCCTTCATCGTATTGACAGACTCAATGTAGCAATTGCTACTATCAGAAGGCATAAATACCTTTTCGGTGACGTAAACATCCGGATCGCCATTATCAACTTCAACTTCAACCACCTTAACTAACTCATCACAAGAGCCAGCATTAGCGGTTAGTGTCGGTGTGGCACTATAACCATTCACTGAACTCATTGTACCCACAGATGCCATTGAGTCACCTTTTGCGAATGCAAAACTAGTAGCCCCTTTAGTATTAGACTCTAGGGGTTTATAGTCAGATGATCCGCCAACTGAATCACCATCGGAACCACCACAACCTGCAAGAATTGCCAAAGTAAGGAGTGTAACCCCTTTATTTAACTTATGTTTCATTCCTATTATATCCTTAATTTATTAATAAGACTGCTGGCTCAAGCATGACATGCATCAGTACGGTTTTTATTGCATATGCAAATTTTGTAATCAAAGGTTGCATATACTTACACTTTTTGCATGCGATGATTATAGATCTGGAGGGGATGCTGCAGTGTCTAGAAAGATTTTGCTTGTGGAAATGATGTAAAAAAAATTTGAGACTGCGATCTCTTGGAAGAATCGCAGTACAGAAATTCTCGATGGCTTCTCTGAATTCTCGTTTATTTTCGAAATATACAATGTTCCTCGAATACTCATACTCGATTTTCCGAAACTCACTTTTGTCCAATAGTGAGTTTCAGTACCAACGCTTTCACTGCATTCCTAAGTTCATACATACAAAAATAGCCGCTAATCCGCGGCTATTTTTAGTTATCTAAACGAAGTTCCTATTACTTCGATCTTTCTACTTCTTTGTCTCTTCAACCACGGCTTTCATCAATACTGATGTATCCATGCGGCCTTGTCCTTCGGCAGACAATGCCTTGTATGCGTTGTTGGTCTTTTCAGTTAGTGGAAGCTGGATGCCTTGGCGCTCAGCTTCATCTAGGCAGAAACCTAAGTCTTTGATCATCCAATCAATGGCGAAACCGAAATCGAACTTGTCTTGCGCCATTGTGGTCGCGCGGTTTTCCATCTGCCACGAGCCAGCAGCGCCGTTTTTAAGGCAATCAACCAGAGTTTGGATATCCAAACCTGATTTTTCAGCAAGTACTAAGCCTTCAGATAAGCCGTTCAATACTCCTGCAATGCAGATCTGGTTAACCATCTTCGCGCGTTGGCCTTGGCCGACTTTACCCATAAGAACTGACGACTTACCGTAAGCTTCGAACACAGGTTGAAGGTCGTTGAAAAGCGCTTGTTCGCCGCCACACATGATGGTTAGCACACCATTTTCTGCGCCCGCTTGGCCACCAGATACAGGTGCATCCATAAAGCGAATACCGGCTTGCTTCGCTGCAACTTCAAGCTCTTCAGACAGAACTGCAGATGTTGTAGTGTGATCGACAAGAATTGCGTTTGGCTTCATTGCTGCCAATGCGCCTGTGTCGCTGGTTGTCATGCTGCGTACGTCATCATCGTTGCCCACACAAACCAATACCACGTCAGCTTCCGCTACACACTCAGCCACAGATTCTGCCGCTTTACCTTGGTGTTTATCAGCCCAGTCTAGCGCTTTGCTGTGAGTACGGTTAAATACCGTTACCTCAAAACCGGCTTTGACTAGGTGGCCTGCCATTGGGAAACCCATAACGCCTAGCCCGATAAAACTTACTTTCATTTCTTTCTCCTTTTATTTGACCAAACCATCACTATGAAAAGATCGAACACTCTCAATCAATGCATCAATAAGCAGGGTCAAAGCCTTTGGCTGATATTTTCTTTCTTTGTACACTAAATACGCTTGGCGATCACCTCGATGATACTCAGGGAGCACTTGAATCAGATTCATGTCGGGATAAGACGAACAATATAATGAAGTTCAGCGATAAATCGCGACCAGAGAACGCTTTGTCAGCCGTACATTATGGAACGATGATCAAAGCTTGATCAATACTCAAAGCATAAAAAAACCGAGCACTAGGCTCGGTTTTTTAATAACTTTTGTTACTGTAAAGATTACAGCTCAGCGTTGTGGTAAACCTGCTGAACGTCATCACAGTCGTCAAGCATGTCTAAGAACTTCTGGAATTTCTCAGAATCTTCTTCAGCTACTGGCGTAGTTGTTTGAGGAACGAAAGTGATTTCCTCAACGTCTAGCGTTAGCTCTGGGAACGCAGTGTTTAGTGCAGTCTTCGTTTTGAAGAACTCAGTCGTTGGAGCGAATACAGTGATTACACCGTCTTCTAGCTCAACGTCAGTCACGTCTACGTCTTCCATCATAAGCGTTTCTAGGATGATCTCGTCATCTTCGCCTTTGAACTGGAATACAGCTTGGTGAGCGAACATGTGAGAAACAGTACCTTCAACACCGATTTTCGCGCCAGTCTTAACGAAACATTGGCGAACGTCTTGGAAAGTACGGTTGCCGTTGTCAGTTAGACAGTCAACGATTACGCTTGTGCCACCTGGGCCAAAACCTTCGTAGCGAGCTGGTTGGAAGTCTTCACCGCCGCCGCCGTTCGCTTTATCGATCGCTTTTTCGATAACGTGTGCTGGTACTTGGTCTTTCTTCGCTTTAGCAATCAGGTGCTTAAGAGGTAGGTTCATGTCTGGGTCAGAGCTGCCGTTCTTAGCCAGTACGTAAATCTCTTTGCCGTATTTAGAATAAACTTTAATTTTTGCGCCTGCAGTTTTCGCCATTGAGGCCTTGCGCACTTCAAAACTTCTTCCCATCGGGATCTTCTCTCTGATTCAATTAACGGTGCAAATTCTAGCAAATTACTGTGTCATTTCAATTCTACAGCACTGCTGGGCAAGGTTTGTCTGCGTTTATGCGACACCCATTACCCGTTTGTATTTTTCTACAGACTGATCAAACCAAGCCTTTTCTTCTGGGTCACCTAGCTTCATTGCTTCTTCAACAATGGCTTCAGGGCCACATTTCGCTTGCTTCAGTTTCCATACAAGAAACGATGCTTGCTTATCCAGTTCGATTTTATTTTTCTCGCTGGGTGGAAGGAGTGAAAGGTTGATAGACATTGCTAGCCTTCGTCTGTAATACACTTGGCCGAGAAATATATCATAGAGCAGCCTCATAAAACCAATACTATGAGTAACAGAAAGGGTTTATGAGACCCGAAACCAAGCAAGTCACTGATGCAGGTCAAGCTAGTTTGGGAAAGTGCGTTTAGCTCAAAGCACCAATAAGTTTGCACGATATAAGCCAGATCTCATATAAAATAAATAAGAAGAACACGGAGCGTCAATAACTGTGATCCTGTTTATTTCTCACTATCAGTGGGAACTCGCGTTAAGCCCTGCTTATTACTCACATTGAAAAACAAAGCAGCATCCCACGAAGACTCCATCAAATGAGAATAGATAGACATATTTTGTTTATTCTTATTTATAAGTAACTCTTTAATCGTGCCCAATGTGTTTGTGTTGGCATCAATCTGAGTCTGACAGTATTTAATAATAATGACAGGAGGAAGAGAGCCACCAACTCGAAATATGATGTATCCATCTCGTTCCAATTCCATACGAGAGTAGATTTTCATACTGTCAGGAGTTCCATCAATATCATTTATAATCTTCTTAAGCTTGCTATAAAACTCTAATCCATCACAAAAACATTTGTCATTAGCAATAAAACCATTGATTTCGTTAGTTTTATTACAATAATCCTCAACGGATTCAGGGGTAACTGGATACCGAGTCTCATTAATAATGTAACTACTTAAAGTTTTTAACAGCTCAGTCTCGCTCTTAGACAGTTTCATACCTAAGTCCAAAGCAACACTTACTAGGTTATGGCTATAAGCTCTGACCTTTTTTTCAAGTAAATCTTTAGGCGCAGATATGAGTAATGACACAACCCCTGATTTAAGTAACAACTCAAGTGCATAGCCCAACATCAAAACACTCGATTTGTAAGCAGCATCTTTGATAGTTAAGACCTCAAAAACATCACTTGATGTGTAAGAGGTAGTAGTCATTAATGATTCAAGTTCTAGTGTTTTCTGATTGCCGTTTTCTCTAAGTAATTTCGCACTAATGAGTTTGCTATCTGCCTCTTTAACCCAATCAAATTTATTGAAGATCCCTTTTTCGCCACTCGATTTTAAAGGTGCTTTCATCAAAGTCCTACTGTCTCGATTCATGTATGTTTAGTTGACTGAATATTGATTTGTAATTGAAGCTTAGAATACCACTGAAATCCGGTCACTAGAGGCATAGTAAGTTGAAGTATGAGCGTATCACTCCTATTCCGGCAACAGATAGCGCGTGCTTCTACCACCAGAACCAGATTTAACTAAGCAGCCATGCTCAATCAAAGCGTTCAAATGACGTGTTGCTGTGGCACTACTCACCTTTGCTACTTTCTGATATTGGCTGGCATTGATACCTTCTGAAAAATCACCATCGAGCATCCTATTCAGCACTTTTACTTGCTCTGTTGTAAGCTTCGTTTGGTCGATGCTTCGCCAATAGTTGGTCTTATAAACGGTTTGATCGACCTCAGCGAAAACCCCTGTAAACGTCTCGTCTAACGTATCTAAGAACCACATCAACCATTCGCTAATATCGAGTCCCCCTTTCTGGGTTCGCTCCAATATCTCGTAGTAATGCTTGCGGTTAGCGAGAATTCCCACCGACATCGCATAGAAGCGTACCGACTGCTGCTCGGCCTGTGCTAACGCCAAGTCGGTCAACAATCGAGTAATACGACCATTACCATCATCTAACGGGTGTAAGGTGATAAACCAAAGGTGAGTTATCGCAGCTCTAAGTAACGGATCGAGTGTAGCGTCGGTAAGTGAATCATTAAACCATGTGATAAATGTATCTAGCTCAGCATCAAGAATGTATCGGCTAGGTGCTTCAAAGTGCACGGTTGGACGATCAATTCTTCCTGATACAACTTGCATCGGAGCTTCACCTCGTAGCTGACCTACGACTACAGGATTAAACATGGTGTAGCCTTGAGGAAACAGTCTATCGTGCCAATGTAAGATCCTATCAAGCGCTAGTGGCTCTGTTAGGTTCTGCACCGCATCCAACATAATTTCAGCTAGGCCATCGGTTTGTTCTGTCGTTGGAAAAGGTCGATCTTCACTGACACCGAGTTTATTGGCTAAAGAAGACCGGACCGAGAAAGCATTAAGCTTTTCTCCCTCAATCGCACTGGAATGGACTATGTTCGCTAATAAGGTGTCGAGCATGGTTTGGGATTGATCTGCCGACTGTGAGGTAATCTTGCCCAATAGAATGCCCTGATTAAGCCGTACTTCTCTTAACCTCACGCCTATTTTCTGATTATCCCAAACAAAGTTTGGCCAATTATCTTGCTGCCAAATCCACATATTACACCCCATGATGCGAAAGTATCACTTATTCAACTCATACTATGAGCTGTTTAAGGCAATTATTCAACTCACCTAATGAGCCGAATAATGAGTTAATCGCATCACAGAGGTTGCAAGAGTAACTTCTAACCTACAAAACTATTCACTCACCGCGAACACATCGCAGCGTGAGGCGCAGATGAAATCATTCTTATGCAAGCCTTTGATTGAGTGGCTCCACCAAGTGACGGTGACTTTGCCCCACTCCAATAAGATCGAAGGATGATGGAACTCTTCTTCTGCCAATTCTGACACTTTATTGCTGAATGCCCATGCTTGTTTGTAGTTCTTAAACTTGAACACCTTCTCAAGCTGGGGGATGCCGTCTCTTTCGATGATCTGCCAATCAGACAACTCCAACAGTAAAGATTGTTGTTCATCTTTATTGAGAGCAATCGCGTCGATACTGCAGGCTTCGCATTTTTGTTCATTCAACATGTGTTGGTTCCTTGGGTTCAAAAAGTGGTGGTAGTAACCCCGCGTCGATGGCGAGATCAGCTTGCTGTAATAGGTTTTTCTGACTGATTTTAAAGAGCTCAGATAGCTCGTCGATCACGTAATATTTCGGCTGCATGATGTCGATTCGATAAGGGGTTCTTAACACCGTTTGCAGATCGAACCGCTCGCGAACGGCCAAATCCCCTCCCAACGCATACATAGTTTCCGCTGGAGACGAAAGAATGCCACCGCCATAGATTTTCAGTTGTTGGCCTTCTTTTACTAAACCGAACTCAACCGTAAACCAATACAAACGGGCAAGATAGGCGCGCTGTTTAGATGTGGCGGCTTGGCCTAGTTTTCCATAATGCTCAGTGAAAGCCGCGAAGTCGGCATTGGTGAGCATGGCACAGTGACCAAAAATTTCATGAAAGAAATCAGGTTCTTGTAAGTAATCGAACTCGTCTCGCGTTCTCAGAAATGTCGCAACTGGGAATTTCTTATTGGCGAGCAAATCAAAGAATCGGTCGAAATCGATCAATGCAGGCACAGGCTGAACTTGCCAACCGGTTGTTTCCATTAGCACTTTATTTATCTCTGGCAGCTGGGGAACTCTGTCTAATGGTAGATCCAGCAAGGTCAAACCGTGCAAATAAGCATCGCATGCGCGGTCACTAATGACGTCCAGTTGCCTTTTCACCAAGTCGTGCCAAATGGCATCTTCTTCGAGGCTCCACTCAACCCATCCCTCTTGGCTCACGGGCTTAGAATGATATTGAGTCATTACACACCTCCTTTCGAATGTCTCACTTTAAGCCTATCTCCACTCCTTATAAGCGCCAATTTGCGCGATTTTTCGAAACAAGCGATCGTGTAACATTTTATTTACACAATTCCACCAAGCGCTTATTTTGCTGAACTTTTGACTTTGTAAAACCTAAATACCAGACTGAAAACGTTAACTTTTTGTTAAAGGTAAAGGAATGCACGAAAGCAATAAGCCCATTTGGCAGCCAAGCGAGCAGCGTATCGCCGATGCCAACTTAACCCGATTTATCGATAGCCTTGAACAGTCTGGGTTAAACCTAGATAGGGACGTAAAAAGCTACACCGAGCTCCATCAATGGTCTGTAGTTCAGCCGGAATCGTTTTGGCAAAACGTGTGGCAGTTTTGTGGAGTAGTCGGCTCACAAGACTCTATTAACAAGGCAGAAAGCGAGACCATCAAAGCTCTAGGTGGGAGCCGCTGGCAGCAGCCTAAATCGAACCGTGATGCGGTTTGGTTTCCCAACGCACAAGTAAACTACGCCGAGAACTTGCTGCGTTTGGCACACACCATGCCTGATGAGCTTGCGATTTGGTTTGAGAATGAACGTGGCGAACAACAGAGTTATACATGGGAAACCCTGTGTGAAGCTGTCTCTAGTGTTCAGCAATGGCTTGTCGATAGCGGAGTGAAACAAGGTGATATAGTTGCTGCGTATACTCCCTATCTGCCACAAACCGTGATAGCCATGCTAGCCGCCACCAGCTTAGGCGCGATTTGGACATCGACCTCGCCTGATTTTGGAGTAGAGAGTGTGATTGAGCGATTCGGACAGGTGAAACCTAAGGTGCTGTTCACCTGTGACGGTTACACCTTCAATGGCAAAACGTTCGATATGGCGGGCAAGAACCGTGAAATCATCGAACACTTAAACGAATTAAAACAGGTGTGTGAGATCGGTTCTTTGAAACCGAGTAATGACTTAGAGAAGAGCGATTTAGAGAAGAAAAAAGTTGAACATGATGTGTCGATTCTAAGCTGGCACAGCATCATTAATCACTATCAGACAAAACCTCTTCGATTTACTCGTGTCGGCTTCAATGAACCGTTGTTTGTACTCTACTCTTCCGGCACCACAGGCAAACCCAAATGTATAGTGCATTCTGTCGGTGGCACTACCATCAACCACCTAAAAGAGCATCAGCTTCATTGCGATATTAAACCAAGAGATCGCGTGTTCTACTACACCACTTGTGGTTGGATGATGTGGAACTGGCACGTATCTGCGCTCGCCAGCGGTGCTTGTTTGGTTATCTTTGATGGTAGCCCGGTTTACCCGCAACCTAACGTTCTATGGGATTTAGCGCAGCGTGCTGACGTATCGACATTTGGCACCTCAGCCAAGTACATAGAAGCGATTGAGAAAGCCGAACTCTCACCAATCGACAGCCACTCTCTGCCTCAATTAAGAACACTGTGCTCGACGGGTTCTGTGCTTTACCCAGAGCAGTTCGATTACGTTTACAAGCACATCAAGCAAGACCTGCATTTAGCGTCGATTTCTGGCGGCACGGATATTTGTGGCTGCTTTGTTTTGGGTAACCCAATCTCGCCTGTATATCGCGGTGAGTGCCAACAGGCCGGGCTCGGCGTCGACATCAAGGTGTTCAATTCGTCTGGTCAAAAGGTCGATCACGAACGTGGCGAATTAGTATGCACCAACTCCCTACCCAACTTCCCCGCTGGCTTTTGGAATGACACCGGAGAGCGCTATCACAGCACCTATTGGGATAGGTTCGACAATGTGTGGCATCACGGTGATGAAGTCGCACAGAGCGAACATAGCGGCTACCTGTTCTACGGGCGAGGCGACACCACACTCAACCCCGGTGGCGTGCGAATTGGTACGGCCGAAATCTATCAGCAAGTGAACACCATTGACGGCATCATCGATTCGATAGCAGTCGGTAAAAACATCGACCGCAATGAACAGGTATGGCTGTTTGTTCAGCTGCAGCAAGGTGTGAGTTTAGATGAAAAGTTACTGACAGCCATCAAAAGCAAACTCAAATCCTCTTGTTCGCCAAGACACGTGCCAAGCCAGATATTTGCGATCAGCGACGTGCCAAAAACACGCTCTGGCAAACTGGTGGAGTTGGCTGTGAAACAGGTGATCAATGGCAAAAATGTAGAAAACCTCGGGGCTATCGCTAACGCCGAGGTTTTGGAAGAGATAAAGAGTGTTGTTTCGCTTTAGTGTTCCTATCTCAAAAAATCCAAGCTAGAAGAAAGTAAAGTAACCAGTTATCTATGCGAAACCTGACGAATATCTGAGTTGATGTCATCAATAAGCTGTCTTGCTGATTCATCTCTTTGCTTCACTAATGCAATGAACAGCAAATCAGTAATAATGTTTTGAGCTGTTCGGGATGCTATCGATGAACTTCGATATTGGCTTTCATCAGCAATCGTATCAAAGGATAAATCCGCGATGCTTCGAAGTTTACTTTTACGAGCGGAGGTAAGAGCGATGACCTTAACACCTTGCTCCTTTGCTGTTTCTGCGGCGATTAACACATCTTTTCTTTCCCCTGAAAACGAAATAACAACTTGGACATCTTGCGGGGTAAGCGTACGGGCTATCGCTATCTGAACGTGACTGTCTTGTTCTGCTAAAGCGGTAATGCCTAATTTCAGCAATTTAAAGCTAAACTCTTTTGCCGTGAGTGCTGAGCCTCCAATACCCACGACTTGCACTCTATTGGCACCATCTAACAGTCGAATAGCTTCCGTGCAGGTATCAAGTGACAGCGCATTGGTTGTCTGGATCATCGCATCGGTTTTTTCTTGCACAAGCTTTTGAGAAATAACGCTGAATGGGTCATCGGCCAGAATATTACTGTGCAGTGGGGTGGTTTGAATGGCGTGCTTTCGACCTATATCCTCCGTCAGCGCTAACTTGAATTCACTGTAGCCTTTAAAACCAATTCGCTGCGTAAATTTCACGATACTTGATTGACTCACGTTGGTCGCTTGCGCCAGTTCTTGGCTTGTCAATGAGGCTGCCTGTTCCACATTTGATGTTATCCAATCCGCAATTTTTCTCGCATTGGCAGAGAGCTGAGTACGACGGCTGACAATTTTATTCACGACTGACACATTTCACCTCGATTATTTTAGAATAAAATATTCCTAATTAAGAATAATGAATATTCAGTTCAAACCGCCACTTAAGTCGGAATGTCTGGGATTTAGTATAAATTTATCACAATTATTCCACCTAAATCACCACTTCAGAATAACTCTAACTGTGATATTTATCACTCAAACGGAATATTTTATTCTCTAGTATCGCCCTCAGTTTGTATTGGGTAAGAGAACAAGTAATGAAGATCGATTTGAACCGTTTGGTTACAGAGAGCCGCAATCCTGCAAGCGCAGACATTGATAAGCTATCAACAATTGACATGCTAGCCGTCATCAACAAAGAAGACCAACGTGTTGCGTTAGCCGTAGAAGAAGTCCTTCCTCACATTGCAAAAGCTGTTGACGCGATCACAAGTGCTTTTGCAAAAGGTGGCCGATTAATCTACATCGGCGCTGGCACTTCTGGGCGCTTAGGCATTTTAGATGCAAGCGAATGCCCACCGACTTATGGCACGAGCCCTGAACAAGTCATTGGCGTTATTGCTGGCGGGCACCAAGCCATCTTAAAAGCTGTAGAGAACGCGGAAGATGATCCTGCGCTCGCACAAGCAGATTTAAAATCGTTGGCGCTAACAGAGTCAGACGTAGTCGTCGGAATAGCCGCGAGCGGTCGAACTCCATATGTGTTGGGTGGCCTCACCTATGCTCGATTTGTCGGAGCGACCACAGTGTCTATTTCATGCAACCCAGATTCACCAATGGCGAATTCAGCAGACATTGCCATTACCCCGGTAGTGGGCCCTGAAGTGGTGACGGGTTCATCAAGAATGAAGGCCGGTACCGCTCAGAAATTGGTTCTTAATATGCTGACTAGCGGCGCCATGATCCGCAGTGGAAAAGTGTTTGGAAATTTGATGGTTGATGTAGAGGCGACCAACGCCAAACTCGTCCAACGTCAAATCAATATTGTGATTGAAGCAACGGGAGTGGATAGCGAACGCGCTGAAGACGCACTTAAAGCTTGTGATAGCAACTGCAAAACCGCAATTCTCATGATTTTGGCTGACATCAGCGCCGAAGAAGCGTGTGAACGCCTTGAAAAAAGCGGCGGCTTCATTCGAGCCGCACTCGTCAACGAATAATTACATTCAGTTATTAAGGTTAATCCAAATGGCAAAAATAACGCCTACTATGATTGAAACTCTACTGTCAGCCGTTGGCGGCGGTGGCAACATTCGTAAATGTGGGAACTGCATGACCCGCTTACGCTTAGCCCTCGTAGACATCAATCAAGCGTCTCTGGATACCATCAAGAAAACCCCAGGCGTTCTGGGTGTGGTAGAGAGTGACGAACAACTTCAGATCATTCTTGGGCCAGGTAAAGCGCAACAAGCTTCTGAGCTGATGAACAGCTTGATGTTTGAGCAGCCTGAAGCGACCGTAAAACAAACTAATGCAGAGGAAGATTTGTCTGCGGTTGCGGCTGAACAAAAAAAGCAAATGAAGAGCAAGCAAACCAGTGGAGTGCAGCGATTTCTGAGCAAGTTCGCCACCATTTTTACCCCTTTAATCCCTGGCTTTATCGCGGCGGGTCTGTTGCTTGGTTTTGCGACCCTACTTGAGCAGATATACATCGTCGATCAAGAGCCAAGCAAGACGCTATTGGATCTTGTCGCCTACATGAAAGTGTTTGGTACTGGTCTTTTTGCCTTTTTGAGTATTCTAATTGGTTACAACGCCATGCAAGCCTTTGGTGGCTCTGGTGTTAACGGGGCGATTCTAGCTTCACTGTTCGTTTTGGGTTATGACCCAGCAGCCACGTCTGGTGTCTACTCTGGGATGAACGAATTCTTCGGATTCTCTATCGATCCTCGCGGCAATATTATTGGTGTGTTGCTTGCGGCAATTTCGGGTGCTTACGTCGAGAAGTTGGTACGTAAGTACATGCCCGATGATCTCGATATGATTCTGACCTCTGTCGTAACGCTTCTGATTATGGGTGCGGTCACCTACTTGATCATCATGCCAATTGGTGGCGAGTTGTTTAAAGGTATGACTTGGTTATTCCTTAACTTAAACGACAATCCATTTGGTGCCGCTTTACTGGCTGGCCTATTTCTTATCTCTGTCGTGTTTGGTATTCACCAAGGGTTTGTTCCTGTCTATTTTGCACTTATGGAAGCGCAAGGCTTTAACTCTCTGTTCCCAATCTTGGCGATGGCGGGTGGCGGTCAGGTCGGCGCGTCAATGGCGTTGTACTTCAAAGCCCAAAAAGACTCTCTTCTTCGCACTCAAGTCAAAGGGGCTATTGTGCCTGGTTTGTTGGGTATAGGTGAGCCGCTGATTTACGGCGTCACACTTCCACGAGTAAAACCGTTTGTTACCGCTTGTATTGGTGGTGCAGCTGGCGGGTTCTTTATTGGCTTGGTGTCTTACTTAGGGATGCCAGTCGGATTAAACACAGTGTTTGGCCCATCGGGTATCGTCGCTGTGCCATTAATGACTTCTAACAGCGGTATTTTTGCAGGGATGGCGGTGTTTGTTATTGGTCTGCTTATTTCGTATGTCGTGGGTTTCTTAGCGACTTACATATTTGGTTCTAAAAACGTTGATTTAACTTAGGTAAAAGCAGTGATGAAATTGAATAAGATTATTTTGAGTACAGTAGTATTGTCTGTTGTCGGTTGTTCGAGTGGCATGAATAAATTCAGTAACCAAGACCTAGAGCAGTACCAGCAACAACCAGAAAAATACGCTGAAACCATCGTTAGCACCATGAACAATCGAGAGATAATTGGTCAAACCCTGATGATGGATTTCCGCTCATGGGGCAAAGATTCCTACACCGATGAAGATATCCCTGTCACTCGAATGAATGACGATATTAGTTCGATGATCACCGACTACCATATCGGCGGTGTAATTCTGTTCCGCCAAAATTTAGTGAACTCGAAGCAAATTGTTGAGTTCACCGATGCTCTTCAGCAAGCAAGCAGCAACTTGCCGCTTCTTATCGCCACTGACCAAGAGGGCGGTTACGTAACGCGTTTGCAAAATGGTACTGAAATGCCGGGTAATATGGCGTTAGCCGCGTCTGGTGATGCGAACAACGCTTACGTTGCGGGCAAGGTTCATGGTGCGGAACTATCCGCTTTGGGCATTAACTATAACTTTGGCCCTGTGGTTGATGTGAATGTAAACCAGAACAATCCTATCATTGGTGTGCGTTCTTACAGCAGCAATGTTGATGTGATCAATGAAATGTCTACCGCCTACATGGATGGTATTCATGAAGCTGGCGTCATCAGTGCACTGAAGCACTTTCCTGGGCATGGCAATGTGAGCGTCGATTCTCACTACGACTTACCAGAAGTGAGCTACTCGCGCGAAGAGTGGGAAGCGATCGACCTTGCCCCATTTAAGTACGCGATTGAGCACGGTACCGATTCAATTATGTCTGCGCACGTGACGCTACCAAGCGTAGATGACACCATGATCAAAGCGACCTTAAGTGACAAAGAAATGTTGATTCCAGCAACGTTCTCTAAACCTATTTTGACAGGGGTTTTACGTGACCAAATTGGCTTTGATGGCCTGATTGTGACCGATGCGCTCGATATGGGGGCCATCGCTGACAACTTTGATCGCAACTACGCGGTTCACGCTTCACTGGTCGCCGGTGCTGATATTGCTTTGATGCCGCTTCAAATTACCAACCAAGAAGAAATCAAACAGTTGGAAAGCCTGTTTGTCTACTTAGAAAGCAAAATGGAAACCAATCCAGAGTTTCTTGAGCGCATGAATGAAGCCGCGACTCGCGTTATTAAGAAGAAGCTTCAAATGGGTCTGGTTTACCAAACCACAGACAAGCAGTTTGCCATCGACTCAGTTGGCTCTGAAGCGCACAAGCTTGAAGAGAAAAAGGTCGCGGATGCATCAATCACGCTTATCAAAAACCAAGATAATGTATTACCTGTCGATCCAAGTGAAGTCAGTAATATCCTAGTTATTTCTGATGAAGATAGCCGCAATGCACTTGTAACCAAGTACCTGAACGTTGTGAAGCAAGAGACAGGTAATTACCCAATGTTCATCAGCGAACTGAAAACGGCATTGGTGGAAGATAACCTGAATGCAGATGAGCTTCGTAGCACCATTGTAAAGTCCGATCTGATTATCATGTCGACATACAACCTAATGGGCCACGCGGCAAATGCTCAGAAAATCGTAGATATCGCGAACGCTGAAGGCAAAAAACTGGTGATGATTTCAACGCGTAATCCTTACGACATTGCCCATGTAGACGGTGTACAAGCGAACATCGCTATTTACGGTATCACAGGGTTCGACGTGACCAACAATGACCGCAATTCACTTGAAGCAAACATTAGCTCTGGTATTCGCACCTTGTTTTTAAACCCTCAAACGGGACTGCCTCTGAACGCACCAACAGGAACTCTTCCAGTAGATGTAAAAAATGACAACGGTGACGTTATTTACCCATTCGGCCATTCAGTGAACTACCAATAATTCGTCCTAGGAATAATAAAAATGATAAATAAAAAGTCTGGAGCTACCCTACTAGCACTGCTTCTACCTAGTCTCGCGCTTGCGACTGAAGACAACGCCGTAAAAGTTGAAACGGAAGAGCTAACCCAAAACTTTACCTCTGAGTGGAACGTTGCGTCGAACATTTACATGGAAATGGAAAAGTTTGAAGGGCACAGAGACCCTGATGGCAATGCAGTGATAGACAAACTCACCCCAGTCGCACAGCTATTCATTAATAGCCCTAACTCCAAATGGAGCTATTTTCTTGAACATAAAGTGGCGCGCCGTTCGATCACTGAGGATCTAAATAACACAGATAACTCGTTTCAACGAAACCGTACTCAGATTGGTGCGACTCGTAACTTAGTTCGCAACGATGATGTGGTCTTTAATCTGAACGCTACATACCGAAAAGAATCTAACGACTCTGCACCGGGAACAGATGCTCGTGGCAGCAACAACCTGTACTGGATAATGCCTAGTGGTGAGTTTAAGATCACCGATAAACTCTCATTCTCTTACTGGGATGCGTTTTACTACTATGATCGCTTCGTAGGAGAGAACGATTACGAGTGGGAAGCGGAGCATGGTTTTGCGTATAAACACAGTGATAGTTTCACAGCAAAAGTCTACCTATACACCGATTGGACTTGGGATAACGACCAAAACAAGAACTGGGAACAAAACCAGATTCGTGGGTACTTCCCAACTAAAATTAATGACAAATGGAGCGTGATGCCTTATTTCCGCTACTTCATCAACGAGAAAATCTATGATGCGTCAAACAACTACAACGTCGTCAATGAGACAGACGACGGGCTGCGTTTAGGTTTGAATATCGACTATAAACTGAGCCCTAAATCAACGTTGTGGGTAGGTATGGCTTACGAAGAAACCAAGTGGGATGAGTCTAAGTCTGCGGGCCTAACCAGTGGTTCAGACAACAGCCAGAAATTCTATCTAGCTCAAGCGGGTTGGAAGTATAAGTGGTAACAGCTTGATTATATTTTCGATGTAACAACATACCAACTGGAGGCGCGTTCTCCGGTTGGTATACTAATGATCATGACTTCTCCCGTTTCATTGATACTAATCTGCACCAATAAAACTGCACACTCAATCAAGCGACTTTCCAATACGTGAAGATATTCGTATATTGCTAAATGAGCAATCAGGCTAGAACAGAATAGTCCAAAAACGGTTTTGGTAGCGTAAGGGAAGAGTATTTACGTTTACATCAGTGAATCTACATGGAATCATTCGCATCCGCTTGATTCTCTGGCATCGCCTCAATAAAAGCAGGTAACTGATTGCACGCTTCGACAATTGAGTTAATCAGCGGATAAGGTGACATATCAACGCCAAAACGCAGCGCGTTATACACCTGTGGCACCAAGCAAATATCGACAATGCATGGTGAATCGGTGAGGCTATACACCGAATCACCGTGTGCTTTTCTGTGCTTTGCCAGTTTCTCTTCTAGAGCACGGAAACCTTGGTTCATCCAATGATGAAGCCAGTCCATTCTCGCCTCTTGCTCGCAAGACAATTCTCGCTCCAAATACTGCAACACGCGCAGGTTGTTCAGAGGGTGAATTTCTATCGCAATATCCTGAGCCATAGCCAACGCTTGATAACGCAGCGGTGTTTGCTCTGGAATGAGCGAGGAGTCAGGGCTGCTCTCACACAAATAGTGTTCATCGAGATATTGAAGAATAGCCAGTGACTGATTGAGTTGAACTTCACCATCCACCAGCACCGGCACTAACTCACTGGCGTTGAGCTCACGATAATGTGGATCATGCTGCTCGCCGCCATTACGCACCAAATGCACCGATTTAGACTCATAGTCGAGTTGCTTTAGGTTCAATCCAATACGCACCCGATAGGCAGCCGAAGAGCGCCAGTAACCGTAAAGTGTCATATTCTGATTCATACAATGATCTCGCTTGAGCTGAATCTTTATAATATGGACTATAACGCTCGATATTGACTGACTTTTTGGTCAATCGCGCCAAAGATCGAGTCACCCGCTTCATCAAACATCTCAAGCTTGATCGAGTCACCAAACGACATGAATTGAGTCGAAGGTTTGCCATCGCGAATCGTCTCAATCATGCGCACCTCGGCAATGCATGAATAGCCCACGCCGCCCTCGGCAATTGAGGTGCCATGGTCAGTGCCTTGCTTATTCGATACCGTGCCTGAACCTATGATCGCGCCTGCCGATAATGGTCGAGTTTTAGCTGCATGCACAACCAACTCTGCAAAATTGAAGGTCATATCTACACCGGCATTCGGACAACCAAAAGGCTGGTCGTTGTAGGTCGATATCAACGGTAAATGTACCTTACTGCCTTTCCATTGCTCGCCAAGCTCATCAGGTGTTACCGCAACCGGAGAGAACGCAGAAGACGGTTTAGACTGGAAGAAGCCAAAGCCCTTGGCGAGCTCTGCCGGAATTAAGCCGCGCAGCGACACATCGTTCACCAACATCAGTAAACGAATCGAATCATGCGCTTGCTTGGCGCTGGCTCCCATTGGCACATCTCCGGTAACAACCGCAACTTCACCCTCGAAATCAATACCCCATTCGTCGCTGGCAAACTCAATATTGTCACGCGGCCCGATAAACGCATCTGAGCCGCCTTGGTACATGAGTGGATCAACCCAGAAGCTTTCTGGCATTTCAGCACCACGCGCCTTACGCACCAGTTCAACATGGTTTACATAAGCACTGCCATCCGCCCATTGATATGCGCGTGGCAGAGGTGATTCACAATACTGAGATGCAAACACTTCACTGCCAGTCACATGCCCGTTGTTTAACGAGGTGTATAACTCTTGTAACTGAGAAGCCACGCTGTCCCAGTTATCCAATGCTACCTGCATGGTTGGCGCTAGATGCATCGCATGGAAAATTTCGGTGGCAGCTACACATTGTTTAAGATCTTTACTTACGACCATCAATAGACCGTCGCGAGTGCCATTTTTCTTGGTTGCTAATTTCATCCTTGCCCCTTACTTCTTATCGTCAGCCATGGTTTGAGAACCTGTCTCTTGCAAACCAGTGTCTTGCCAACTGTAGACATATTCTTTGTTCTCAACGCTATCGAGTTCATCAGAGAACTGCAGCGCGTGGCGAGTATCGATCATCACCGCGACTTCATCAGTGAACTTTTTCTTATACGCTTGCCCTGCCTTAAAGGCTTTTGGGTGAGGCCCATGCGTGAAGCCTGCAGGGTGGAAGGTCACCATGCCCGCTTCAATATTATCGCGACTGAAAAAGTCACCAGCGTGATAGAAAAGCACTTCGTCATAATCGTCATTGTTGTGGTAGAACGGCACTTTCAACGCACCAGGATCGCTCTCAATCGGGCGTGGTACAAAGGTGCACACCACAAAGCCAGCACCCACAAACGTTGTATGCGCGGAGGGTGGCAAGTGGTAGCGATGCGACATCAGCGGTCTGATATCGCGCCAATTCACCTTCACCACGGCCAAATCACCATGCCAGCCAATGGCATCCAATGGATTGAACGGATAAGTGATCACACTGACTTTGTCGTGGCGTTTCACCTGAACTTGGGTTTGAGTTTCTGAGTACTGAGCACGGAATTGGTCATTAATAGAAGGAATCTCAAGAACCGCTGGATCAAACACCGCGTGATTGCCGACCATGCCCTTCTCAGGCAAGGAATAAGCCGCGTCGGTGTTCTCAATCATCAAGATGAACATCGGCTCACTTGGCTCCAAGCGCCAATTGGTTGAGCGCGGGATCATCACGTAATCCCCTTCACTCACCTCTAAATGACCATAGTCGCAATAGAGATCTGCCCTACCTTGGTGAATGAACAGCAGCTCATCACCGTCAGAATTACGCACCAAGAAATCCATCTTCTCATCCATGCGCCACACACGGATTTTGCAGTCCGCATTGTGCAAAAGATGAGGCACCGCCCAAGGGGTTATCTGGCTAGCTTTCTCCACCAGCGTAAAATCAAAAGCGCGAGGACGTAAATCACCCTCCCACTCCGACCAACCTGTTGGGGCATGCTGGTGATGAAAGTGAGCGGCAGGGCCAAAGAATCCACTTCGGCCCGCTTCTCGCTCATAAATTGCCTCTTCGGGGAAGTCGGCGTGCGCTTGTTTAGAGCACACCCCCTCCCGATGAGGAAACGAGATCCATTTATGCATCGTCTAATACTCCTCGACGAATCTGGTCCTCTTCAATCGATTCAAACAGCGCCTTGAAGTTACCTTCACCAAAGCCTTCGTTGCCTTTACGCTGAATGATTTCAAAGAACACAGGCCCAATTACCGTCTGTGTGAAAATTTGCAGCAAGATGCCGTCTTTGGTCGGCGCGCCATCAATCAGAACCCGTAAATCGCGCAGCAGATCGGTGTCTTCACCGTGGCCCTTCACACGCTCGTCGACTTTCTCGTAATAGGTATCTGGGGTTGGCATAAAGTCCATGCCGCGATCACGCAGGGTTTTCACGGTTTTGTAGATGTCATCCGTTGCGAGCGCGATGTGTTGGATGCCTTCGCCGTTGTATTCGCGGATGAACTCTTCGATTTGTGATTTGTCGTCTGAAGACTCATTGATAGGGATGCGGATTTTGCCACATGGCGAGGTCATGGCTCTGCTCACAAGGCCTGTCAGCTTGCCTTCAATGTCGAAGTAGCGAATCTCGCGGAAGTTACCGATGCGCTCATAAAACCCAGACCAAACATCCATATTGCCTTGTTTCACGTTGTGCGTGAGATGGTCGATTTCATACAAGCCAACATTGGCTTCGGCCATGCGCTGTTCCGCATCGTCATAGAATCGGAAATCGACGTCATAGATGCTCTGCTTGCCATAACGATCCACAAAATAGAGCAGGCTTTCACCGATGCCGTAAATGGCAGGAATACTCAGCTCCATCGGCCCTATTTCTGTTTTGTACTCTTCACCGCCACCCTTAAACGCTTGCTCCATTGCAGCTGTTGCTTCGTTGACACGAAACGCCATGCCACACACCGATGGGCCGTGAACTTTAGCGAACGCTTCCGCTTGGCTGTGAGGCTGTTCATTGACGATAAAGTTGATGTCACCTTGTCGATACAGCCAAGCCTCTTTTGAACGGTGCTTGGCGATCTCAGCAAAACCAAGTGACACAAACAGCGCTTTAAGTTGCTCTATTCCCTTGTGGTCAACGGCCGTGTATTCAACAAACTCGAATCCATCTGTGCCAAGCGGGTTGTATGACTCCACCATGAACTTTCTCCTTGTACCTACTGGTTTTGTGTTAAGTGATTTTTGTCCTTGATTAAATTTGGCCCACAAGCGGAAAGATTGGAATGGATGGAAGGAAATGGGCAGTAACGCTGAAAACTCGTCAAGTTGTAAAATATTTGTTACACACAAAACCTCACAACAAGAAAATGAGTGCTATCAAGGGATTGAAAGAGGGTGGTTTGATTTACAGGCGAGCAAGAAATGTTATTGAATTGTTACATGTGGATTTTTAAGCGAAAGGGATAACATCGACTTAGTGCCGCCTTCGATGTTATCGGAAAAAGAAGGCGACTTTTGAACTTCATCAATTTAAAAAGTTACAGACGAGATACTCTTGAACGCATAGAAAGCACGGACATCAAACTGATAAGCACCAATAACCCGGTACCGGCACCACTACGTTCAACATCTTCAGCGCTATCATCACTTCTTTCAGCAATGTCTTCACTTGTTGCTCCAGATATCGGGATAAGTTTCACAGCCACCACCCTCTCGTCACCTACTCCATCATTACAATATGCAAAGTGCGCGGTTGAATCATAAGCCATAGAAGAGGAGCTACTTTCACTCGCAAAACATTGTATTGCCGTCCCTGAGATAACACCCGCATCATTAATGTCGGTTGCGTCCAATATTCTAAAGTGGTTGTTGGCATCACTGTAGTCACCACCGTTAGTTAGGTCGTCTAACCACCAAGCTTGATCATTATATCTTGCACGTCTATCAGCATCGGTACCAATGTCGTTGTAAGGGAAAATGAAGCCGCGATGCCTCCTTTCATTGCCGTCTACTTCAGAGTGAGTTTCTGCGTCAACATAGCCAACAATTTCATTGTAATTATTGATCTCACTTGCTTTTCCTTCTGCACTATCAAAGAAAATGTCTTCACCTAAACTTGCGAAGAATGTAGCTGTTGGCGTTGTGTCATTCGCATCAGCGACAAACATACGATTGTCAGACACACGATCCGACGGATAATCACCATCTCGTTTTGCATAACCAATAACCATCATGTTTTCATTAATATCTGTTGCGACAGAATTACTGTGGATGTATGAATCACTCACTTCTACCGTCGCATTAGCGATAAATGTCGTCGTCCAAGCATTTTCCGAAACGCTGAAATTTGACGTACTGCTTGGCCTAAACACAGCAGCCTGCATAAGAAAGTTATCAGAATCATCTAGCTCTGTATTGTAACCAACTAAAACAGGATAAGAGCTATATGTCCCTCTAGATGAAATCGTTGCAGCCCTCACACTCGCCTGTGCTGAAGCTTCATCATCGTTGTAAGAGTAATAGGTCGAACTGGTTTCCCAATCAGATACTGAGAAACGGTTTCCATCATCATTGGGGCCATTCGCATCGGTTATATTCCAGACAAAAGCTCGATTAGCAAAAGCAAAGTTCTGACACTCTGGATATAAAGCAGGCTCAATATCTTCATCGATACAATTATCTAGATCCTCTGCATCACTGTCGGATGTGTACGGAGAATCATAATCTTTATACTCATCACTGTAATAAAAAGTCGCAACGGACGCACTTCCGACCACATAGCTTTCTCCTCCATAACTGAAAGAATCAAAAGCCATCGTTCTTCCCATTTGGGAGATTATATTCGCTTCGCCGTCAGCATCGCTGATCGTAATGCTGGTATCGGCTTCAGGTTGGAGAACCGTAAATTCAGTGCCTGTATCGTAGTAACCACGCTGCCTATACAACTGAATATATTGGTTGTTATAGCTGTAATAACCACTGCTGGTGTTACCAAGAACAAAACCATTCTCGTCAACTTTAGTGATCACCTTCTCCTCTGTTCCATCAACAAAGGAATAACTATAACGGCTCACATCAGGTGGATTACTGCCAACATCAGGGATATCACTTAACGAATAAGAGTCATAGAAAGCCGTGGAATTCGTCTGATAGCTCAGCTCGTAATATGCATCACGCTCATTTCTCAAGCCTCCAATGCCTGCATCCTCATCGCCATACCACAACAAAGAACTCCAAGCTTCACAAGTCGCGTAGCCAAGTTCACTTGTGCAGTAGCTATAGATATCGTCATAATCCAAATAGTAGAACGTGTTGTCGATACCAAAAGGGACCTCCTCTTTAAAGGAAAAACCTGGTTCTGCATTTTGAGCTTCCCCTGCGAATGCGTAATCGGTGTCACCACAACTGGTACTAAAGCAATCCGTTGTACCAAGCTCTGGTTCAACTGCAACCCCATACACCGATTCCGTTTCTACTGGTGATTCCTCCAAAACCACCCTATAAAGAGCAGCGTTACTATAAGAAGCAACCAACAACGTAGAAGAGACAACGACTGATTTTTTTACCATTGCCTTCATTCTACGGCTCCTAAAAAATAATCCATTTCAATACCAACGATAGCTTTCTGCCTTTATTGCTAAAGGCATTAAATTCATGAGTTCAATAATGGACTAGGATAAAAATAGAAAATGTGGAAACTATGTAGAAACAATGGAGGTTTAAACAACCTGACTTGATGGGCTGATGAACTGATGCCCTATTAAAGTTAAACGCTAACTTTCATCTCCTAGATTTATCCATTTTCTCTGCTAATTTGATCGCTAACCTATTTGCGTCAAAGAAATACACTTATATTTGGTTACGAATAGGAATTAAATTATGAAAAAAATCACGACAGCATTACTTTTACTGACATCGATATTCGCGCTTCAAGCGTGTGCTGAAAGCCGTGAAGGTCCAAGAGAAATGCCAAGTTTTGAAGAAATGGATGCAAACGGTGATGGCGAGTTACAATTAGAAGAGCTCAGAGGTCCACTCGCCGATGACTTTGACAAACTAGACGCAGATGGAAGCGGTGGTCTATCGGAAGAGGAAGTTCCGCCGCCACCACCAAGACGTCAATAATTGTTAGAGGGTTATCCAAAAATAGTGATAATTCAATGCGAGCTGATGGGGTATAGCACCCTGTCAGCTCGCTATTCGTTTCTAACAAAAAGATGCTTATACATGGCCTAAGATGAATAAAGAAATCAATGTCCACATTTCCCACACGATTGGTGACTAATATTGGTTTAACTCACTTTTGTCTTAATTCATTTTACTGTCCTAATTCACTTTAACTTCTGGAGAGAACGTGCGCATATCAATTTTCACTAAACTGTTTGTTTCAATACTAATGGTATGCGTGACCATGCTCTTTGTACTGACCTATTTTATTAACTCCAGTTTTCAAAGAGGGCTCCAAGATTTCACAAATAATAATGAGATTGCCCTAGCTCAAGAACTCGCCAATAACTTAAAGCAATATTACTCACCTTCCGAAAAGTGGAGGCGGCTAGAACGTGAACCACATTTAATCGCCAGTAGCATTGGTGGCCCCTCACGACCACATGCTCGTGACAGACACCCATCGCCACCACCATTAAGAGAGCCGGAAGCGCCAGATCTTCAACCTATTTGGCAACGACTCAACATTTTAGATCAAAACGGGCGAGCTATAATTGGACCTCCTGAAAACCTACATCACCTTGAAGATGGTCAGCATCAAGCACTAGTCGAAATAACACGGGATGATCAAGTGATTGGGTATATCTCCATCGTCCAGATGGATGAAATATCAGGGCCTTTGGCAGAAAGCTTTTTCAAACAACAAACGACGCATGTAAGCACTATCGCTTCGATTACCGTGTTGCTTTCATTCCTTATCGCTTTATTTCTTGTTAGGCGATTTTTGAAACCATTGCGTGCTTTGTCGAAAGGTGCCAAATCTATCGAAAATGGCGATCTCGATTTCTACATTGAAAAAAGCGGCAATGATGAATTGTCCGATCTCATCGGAATATTCAACGGTGTAGTCGAAACACTAAGAAAACAAAAAACACTTAGAGAACAGTGGTTATCGGATATTTCACATGAACTTAGAACGCCTATCACCGTGCTAAGAAGTGAACTAGAAGCGCTACAAGACGGTATCCGATCTCCTGAGCCAAAATATATCGACTCGTTACATCAACAAATCATCACACTGGGTCAACTCGTTGAGGATCTTCATCAACTCTCCCTGTATGACATCGGATTTAACCTCAATGTTAAAAACAACGTTGATATACATAAACTGATTGATTCTGTGATCGTTCAAAACTCGATCCGTTTAGAACAGAAAAGAATCACATTAACAAAGCACTATGACCATTCAGCCCCACTGTTTACCTCGTGTGATGAGAGATTACTGACACAACTGTTTGTGAATCTGTTGGAAAATAGCGCACGATACACTAGCGATAATGGGCATGTATCGATAGATGTTACCGACATTAGTGATAGTATTATTATCAACGTTGAAGACAGTGATCCAGGTGTACCTGATGCATCACTTCCGCGTTTGTTTGAGAGGCTTTACCGCGTTGATAAATCGCGCAGTCGCTCAAGTGGCGGTTCTGGGCTTGGCTTATCTATCTGTAAAAATATCGTTGAAGCGCACCAAGGACACATTACTGCCGACCACTCAGAATTGGGTGGACTACGAATCATCATAGCGTTACCAAAGGAAATAAAATCGTGATCTTAGTCGTCGAAGATGAGCCTGCATTAGCAAGTGTACTGTGTGAGTACTTAGAGCACTCTGGCCTTGAAAGTCATCATATTATCGATGGTAATCTTGTCATTGACTGGGTAAAACAAGCATCGCCTAAACTCATTATTCTCGACCTAATGCTACCCAATCGAGACGGGTTGGATATTTATCGAGAGCTGAGAACGTTCAGTGACATCCCTGTGGTTATGGCGACAGCCAAGGTCGAAGAGATCGATCGACTCGTTGGGCTTGAATTGGGTGCAGATGATTATATATGTAAGCCGTACAGCCCGAGAGAAGTAGTCGTGAGGGTGAAAAATATTTTGCGCCGTTCCAACAAGCCCCAAGCCACGTCAGCAACGAACGCCATTGATATTGATGAATTGAGTATGACCGCCGTCCTATGTGGTATTAAGCTAAGTTTAACGCCAGCTGAGTTTCGGCTTTTGCACCTTCTTTATCAAAATGTTGGCCGCATTTATAGTCGCGATCAATTGATTGATAAAATCTACGACGATAGAAGAGTGGTCAGTGATCGCACTATCGATAGCCATATTAAAAACTTACGTAAAAAAATGGTCTCGATAAATGAAAAATGTGACTACATTAAATCCATTTACGGGATAGGTTACAAACTAGAAATAGAATAATACGAACGAAAAAGCCGCTTTCATCAGCGGCTTTTTCGTTCTAAAGCGAACATAATTCAAAGATGGGATCAGCGTCAATCCCAGTTGAGAATCGACCAATTCGGTTGATCAGCCAGTGATTTCAAACGAGGGCATGGATTCACCAAGTAAGCAAAGTCCGCGTGTTCGCATAAAGGTAAGTCGTTGATTGAATCGGTATAAAAGTGGATATCTGAGTAGTTGGTTTCTTGATTGTCTAACCACTCTTTCAAACGCGTTACTTTGCCTTCACGGTAGCTTGGTACGCCAAAGATCTGAGACGTGAAACGGCCTTGGTTTTCGACCAAATCGATACCGAGTGCATTCTCGATACCAATCTTACGGCCGACCGCTTCTACTAAGAAAGTGACGCTGGCTGAGATGATCAACATGTCGATATCGTCACGCTCTAACTGCTCAATCAAAGGTTTCGACTGCTTGAACTGTTTAGGCAAAATATGCTGTTCAACACACTCTTCCACCAAGGCGGTGACTTGCTCTGTTGGCATATCGGCTAATGGCTGCATGGAAAACGTGAGGTAATCTTCCATGTTCAGTTTGCCTTCCGAATACAGGCCCATTAAGCGTTTATCTTCATCAATAAAGTTGGGCGCAGTGGCAATGCCCTTTTCAACCAAGAATTCATTCCAAAGCATCGCTGCATCGGCATTGATCAGCGTTTCGTCCATATCAAATACATACAAAGGTTTGAACATCTTAGGCTCTCACAGGTTGAATTTCGTTAAGGTTAAACAGGAGTTCAAGTTGGCTGCCGTTTGCCAACAGTCGCTCAGAGGAACGGTTAAGTAAATCGACAGTTAATTCACATTCATCGACGTCCACTTGGTAGCGAATCACATTACCCAAGAGCTGGTGGTTACGAATTGTGCCCGTTTTCGGCGCAGAGATATGCTCGCCATACTGTCGGCCTTGCTCTTTCACGTAGATAGATTCAGGGCGAATCGCCACTTTCCACTCGGTTTCAATATTGAAAAGTTGCTTGGCTTTGTTCGCTTGCACCAGATTGTAGTGCCCCATGAACCCAGCAACAAACTCATTGGCAGGTTGAGTGTAAATCTCTTCGGGTGTCCCCGCTTGTACGATCTCACCTTTATTCATCAAGAAGATGCGGTCAGACATGATCATCGCTTCTTCCTGATCGTGGGTCACGAAGATCGTGGTCAGGTTCATCTCTTTTTGAATATCTCGGATCTGTTGGCGTAGGTGTTTACGGATCTTGGCATCCAGTGCAGAAAGCGGTTCATCGAGCAATAGAATACGCGGCTTGACCACCAAGGCTCTTGCCAAGGCAACACGCTGACGCTGACCGCCCGATAACTGATGCGGGTAGAACTTCTCTTTGCCCGTTAAGTCCACCAGCCCAATCACTTTCGCGACTTCACGTTTAATCTCGTCGGCAGCAAGCTTTTTCATCTTAAGGCCAAACGCAATATTGCCTTCAACCGTCATGTTCGGGAACAGCGCATAAGATTGAAACACCATGCCGATGCCACGCTGTTGTGGCACTTGGTGAGTAATCTCTTCACCGTTGACCCAGATCTCGCCACCATCAACAGGATTCAGGCCTGCCAAGCTGCGCAGTAGAGTCGATTTACCACAGCCACTTGGGCCAAGCAGAGTAATGAATTCGCCCTTCTCGATGGAAAATTCAATATCTTCAAACACCGTGTTGTCACCAAAGCGCTTGGTGAGGTTTTTCGCATTTACATAGCTCATTATTTTGTTCCCTGGCTGAAACGACTTGCCAACCAAGTCAGTAAGAAAATAAACAGGAAGTACGTCATCACTAGGGCTGACGTGAAGTGGCCGCTGGTTTGACGCATGTTGTATAGGTAGATTTGCAGTGTCTCGTAGCGTGTTCCTACCAAGATGTTGGCGAACACGAACTCGCCTAATAGGAACGAAAACGATAAGAACAGCGACGCCATTAAGCCTTTCTTAAGGTTTGGCAGAATAATCAATAAGAACGCCTTGGTGGTGCTTGCACCGAGCAGGTGAGCAGCGTCCATCAAGTCGTGCAGGTTGATCGCTTCAAAGCTATTGGCAATCGCGCGATACATGAATGGCAGCGCGATGGTGAAGTAAGTACCAATCAGAATCCATGGTGTACCTATCAGTGAGATTTCGCTATCGGCATACAGCTGAAGCAAACCCACCGACGACACCACTGGCGGCACTGCGAACGGCAATAAGATGAGGATATTCATCACCTTGTCGAGTTTCGGGAAATAGTAAAACACCACGAAAATCGCAGGCAGAACCAACACCACACTCAATGACAGCGCAGCCACACAGATAAACAGTGAACGACCAAAGGCTTGTAAGAAGCGAGGATCGGTCAGCAGGTTGATGTACCAATCTAACGTGAAGCCATCCGGCAGGATAGTGGCGCCCCAACGCGAGGAGATCGAGTAGATAAAGGTCGCTAAGATCGGAATCATCATGGTGCCGACAATCGAATAGACAACCGTTTTATGAAAGCGAGTATTTACGGTGTTCATTACGTTCTCTTCCCTGCGTAGCTTTTGCTGATCAGCCATTGGTTAATCACGGTGATGAAGGCCAGCATCGCCATCAGAATCACGGAAATTGCGGCAGCTAGGTTGGGTTCTAGGAACAGGTCGCCCGATACCAAGCTCGCAATTCGAATCGTAATCACGTTGTAGTTGCCCGAGGTCAACGCATACACGCTCGCATACGCACCAATCGCATTGGCAATCAAGATGATGAAGGTGCCGAACAAAGCCGGAGATAGCACAGGCAGCGCTATTTTGGTCCAGTACTGCCAAGTTTTCGCACCAAGCAATGCCGAAGCTGCTTGCCAATTGTCACTCAAGGCATCAAACGCGGGATACAGCAATAAAACCGCTAACGGGATCTGGAAGTAGATGTAAATCGCTAGCAAACCCCACTTACCGTACAAGTCAAAATCACCCAGTAATCCATACTGCTTGAGCAATAAGGTGATCGCACCATTAGTGCCCAAGATGATGATGAAGGCGAACGACAAAGGCACACCAGAGAAGTTGCTGCTCATGTTTGTAAACGCAATCACCGCATCGCGGATTTTAGAATCAACGCGGCGCAATGAAGAAACGAGCAGAGTCGCAATCGCTAAGCCAACAATGCTCGACCAAATCGACAGCCATAAACTGTTACCGAAGGCCTGCATCATGAAGGCAGAGTCGAATATTTCAGAATAGTTTTCGAGAGAGAGCTCATCATCATAGAAGAAGCTGTTGATCAGCACCCAAACCATAGGTGCCAGTTGGAACAGGTAGAAGAACAGCGCGAAAGGCGCAAGCCACAAAGCGGGCTTGAAACGTTGAAACAAAGATTTGGTTTTGGGTTTAAGCGCAGAGCCATCGCTCTGCGTGATTACAGAACTGCTCATAGGGCCAACAATTCCTGAGTGTAAGATTTATCGTGTTCAAGGTTGAGTAACTGACAGACGCTGCCGCAGATATCGGTCTGTTTCACTGAACATTCTTGGTGTGTGAACTTATCGCCAATCACAAAGAATGGTACTTCACGCTCTTCAGGCAGAATGCCACCGTGAGACAAGTCATTGTTCATGCCGTGGTCACTGGTGATGATCACTTGATAACCATCATCTACCCATTTCTCAAGATAGTTTGATAGGTAGATATCCGCGCCACGTGCACTATTGCGGTACTGGCGAGAATCCAACCCATGCTTGTGTCCAATATCGTCAATGTTCATTGGGTGAATCAACAAGAAGTCCGGCTGATGAGTGACACGCAGGTGCTCAGCATCCAAGAACAAGGCTTCATCTGGGTAGTGGTCCCAGTGGTAGAAACAACCGTGTTGGATGTTCATGGTTTCATCGTTGGTGAAACGGTCACGTACTGCATCAAATGGCGCTCGGTTATATAACTCGCTCACCCAATGATATGCCGCTGCAGCCGTCACTTTGTTCTGCGACTTCGCCAAGCTAAATACCGACTCGTGATTCGATAAACGCACGATTTGATTGTTGACGATGCCACTCTCGACAGGGCGAACCCCAGTTAAAATGCACTCATACAGTGGACGGGACATAGATGGCAGCTCACACTGCACAGGGTAAAGCGTGGCGCGCAGCTTGTTTTTTTGCGTGCTCTGCGAAGTGCTCTGTTTATTCTGCAAATCGCCCTGTTTCTCATGCATATCGCTTAGTTCTAGAAGACCGTTCAGGTAGCCCATGCAATCACGGGCTACCTGATAGTTCAGTCCATCTAGAACAACAAGGATAACCTTATTGCTCATGGTCTATTCTCTATTGCTTGTTTCTATAAGCCACCTATTGAAGGTGGTGTGTTAAGCGGGGTTATTGCTGGTGAATCAATACGCTTTCTTGCCATTGACGTGGCAGGCGACGTGCTGATTTTTCCCATGCTGAGAAGTCAGTCACTGGGTGAACATTGCTGTATTCATCGTTTGAGATCAGCTTGTCTTGTACTGATTGAGGTAGCGTAACGCTGCTACGGATTGGGCGCGCGTAACCTTCTGCTAGGTTGATTTGGCCTTGGTCGCTGAAGATGTATTCACGAGCCAGCTTTGCCGCGTTCGGGTTTTTCGCGTATTTGTTGATGATGGTGGTGTAACCAGAGATCACTGAACCATCTTGTGGAATACTTACGGTAAAGCGCTCACGGTCGATCTTGTCGCGGTAGTTCAGTGCGTTGAAATCCCACATGATTGCCACTTCCACTTCGCCTTTTTCAAGGTTCGCGATACTTGGATCTGTGTAAGACAGACGGCCTTGTTTCGCTAGCTCACCAAAGAATTTAATCGCTGGTTTTAGGTTCGACTCGTCACCACCGTTAGCAAATGCAGCCGCTAGAATTGCGTTGTTTGCTTGCGCGGCTACGCCTACATCACCGACTGTGACTTTGTAGTCACCTTCTAGTAAGTCACTCCAAGTTTTCGGCGCATCTTCAACAAGGTTGTTGTTGGAAATGAAAGAGATGGTGCCTGTGTAAGCCAGAGCCCAATGACCATCTTTGTCTTTTGCCCAGTCTGGAATGTCATTCCAAGTAGTTGGTTTGTATGGCTGAGTGACGTTTTTCTTTACAGCCACACGTGCGAATGCGAAACCCACATCACCAATATCAGCGGTTGCGTTTTTCTTCTCTGCTTCAAATTTCGAGATCTCCTGAGCCGAGCTCATATCGGTATCCTGATGCTTCAAACCGTAGTTTGCTTTCAGGTCAGTCCATGTGCCTTTCCAGTTTGCCCAACTGTCTGGCATACCCACACTGTAAACTGCACCCTCTTTTTGAGCGGCTTCAATCAGTGACTCAAGATCAGCATCCTTCGCCATCGCTGGCATTGAAAGTGTTGCCGTAAGTCCTGTTACACCAATCAATTTAGCGGTTGTGCCTATCAATTTTGCAGGTGAACCGATTAATTTAGCTGGCGATACAGTTGAACGGCTAAGCAAAGTTTTCATTGTCTCTATCCTTCTGGACTAGGTCAGTAAGTTCGTTTTGTATGCTATAGCCGGAATGTGACGGTTTGCCGTAAGTTATTTGACAGTTCGAGTGCATTTACGTGGCAGTTATATTTCACTCATATGACAATAAGCCATTGTTTACTGTCACATTCCTGTTAACTCCATGGTTTACCTTATTAAGCACACGAACTTATGGACTAGATCAGTAATGAGAACATTGGGCACCGGGCAATCAGGGACACAGTTAGGAAGAATTAAGGCGAGTATTCGAGAGCAGCTTCAATCAGGTATCTTCATTGAAGGGCAAAAACTGCCATCCGAAAGAAACCTTAGCGAGCTGTTTTCCACCACACGAATCACGCTCAAAGATGCATTGGTGTCATTAGAAACCGAAGGTTTGATATACAGAGAAGAGCGCCGTGGCTGGTATGTGTCACCCGAACGTGTTCGCTATAACCCATTGTCACGTTCTCACTTTCATCAAATGATTCGCGAACAACATCGTATTGCAGCAACCAAGTTGCTCAGCACCCGCACAGAAATGGCCGCAGGCGATTACGCCAAAGCATTAGAAATAGAACAGATAACCCCGATACACGTGATTGAGCGATTACGCTTTATTGATGGCAGAGCGGTGCTGTTTGTTGAAAACGTCTTAAAAGCGCCGTTGTTTGAGAAGGTGTTGTCAGAAAACCTCACCATGTCGCTGACAGGCATCTACCGAGAAAAATACGGCTACGAGACCAAACGATCGCGCTTTGATGTGATACCCACCTCTGCCCCTGCGCATGTCGCCAAGGCATTAAATTTGGCTGAGGGTCAACCGGTGCTGAAGATCTGCCGTGTGAACTACAAGCAAGATGGCGAGTTGATGGACTGCGAGTTGGAATACTGGCGACCGGACTCTGTGGTCATTCATATTGACAGTATTGGTTAGCATCACATAACCATTTGCCTAGTTTTAGGTTTAAGTTTGGGTTTGGGAAGAAAAAACGAGCACAGACAAAAACTCCGACTGATTAGGTCGGAGTTTTGGATTTAGCGATCAAACATTAAGGTGCGCGAATCATCTAGCTCATGAATCAAGCTTGAGGAACTTCCTTACCCTTGTTGAATCTGGGTTAGTGAAGAACTTCTCAGGGTTGGATTTCTCAATCAAGATGCCCTTCTCAAGGAATACCACCTGATCCGACACCTGACGCGCGAATTCCATCTCATGAGTCACCACCACCATGGTGTAACCCTCTTGCGATAGCTTCTTCATTACCAGTAACACCTCTTCGACCAATTCAGGGTCGAGCGCGGAGGTTGGCTCATCAAACAGCAATACATCCGGTTCCATCGCGAGAGCTCTGGCAATCGCGACACGTTGCTTTTGCCCACCCGATAACATGCTTGGGTAACTCTCTAGTTTGTGTGACATCCCAACCTTGTCGAGTTGCTTACGAGCCATCTCCTCGGCGTCTGATTTCGCTATCTTCTTAACATGAACCAGCGCTTCCATGACGTTTTGCAACACGGTGAGATGCGGCCATAAGTTGAAGCTTTGGAAAACCATTCCAAGACGCTCTCGAAGTTTCGCCAACTCTTTGTATTTGAGTGGCTTACCCGTTTCAGAGTTGATACCAATACGCTCATCACCCATAAAAATCGTGCCGCGCTCTGGCTGCTCTAACCAGTTCATGCAACGCAGTAGCGTCGATTTCCCCGAACCTGACGAGCCGAGAATACTCACCACATCGCCTTTGTTGATGTTGAGGTTGATGTCTCGCAGTACTTCGATGCCATCAAACTGTTTCGACAGGTTTTCAACCTTGATGATCGTCTCTCGTTCTTCCAATAGTGGCTCGCACTCAATCACTTCCAAATTCACGCCCAAAGAAGGGTTAATCGGTGCTTCCGTTTCAATAATCTCTGATTGTTTAAGCATGGCTAAGTCCTCTAAGTTCAACTTTGGTTTGGATTCGTTTGGTGATGCTTTCAAGTGCAATACTCACAGCCCAGTAGAGCGCGATAGCAATGATGAACGCATTCAATGGGATGAAGTACGTTGATTGAATGCTGTTGGCGGCCGCGGTAATTTCTGCGACGGTGATGATGCTAAGAAACGCAGTGTCTTTTAAGCAGATGATGAGTTGGTTCGTGATCAGTGGAACCGACTTAAACAACACATTTGGGGTAATAACTCGGGTAAATGTTTTGAATTTAGAGAAGCCATAAGCGTGCGCCGCTTCGATGTAACCTGGCTCTAATCCTTTACGAACACCTCGGAAAATCTCACAAAAATAGGTACCGTGATAGAGACTTAGCGCGATGATTCCCGCTGTAATCGCATCGAGTCGAATACCAACCTGCGGCAACCCGTAATAGAGCAGGTACGCTAAGATAAGAAACGGCAAGGTGCGCATCATGCCTATCAAACTATTGATGGTGTACTTCACACCAAGTTTTGAGTTTTCGAGGCAATACAACAAACCGATGCCAATGATGAAACTCAAGATTGAAGACGAAACAAAAAGATAAAATGTGGTCACAAACCCTGAAGCAAACAGCTCTTTTTGTTGCCAGATAATATTCCATTCTTCCATATTTACTCCTTAAACTTACCCGCTCAATAACGCATCACAAGCAGGTAAATGGTGTTTCTGACCAAGTAGCCATGACGGCTAAACTGTGGTTGTTGTTGATAGCTGTGACTGAGGTAGATTACTGATAGCCACACTTACTACTGCAGATAAGTAGCTCGGTTTTCAGCCACCGCTTGCAACTTCACCAACACGCCAATAATCAACATGTAAATGGCACCGGCACATAGAATCGGCCCAAGTGGTTCATAGGTAACCGCAGAGATTCGATTGGTGACACGAGTTAGGTCGACGATGCCGATCACCGCAATCGCTGGGCTGCCTTTGATTAAGAACGACATCTCATTGACTAGCGCTGGTAGGCTCATGATCACCATTTGCGGGAACATGATGCGGCGAAAATAAGTGATGCGTCTCATACCAATGGCTTCTGCCGCTTCCATTTGTCCTTTTGAAAAGTTAAGAAAGGCATTGCGCCAAATCTCTGCATTGAATGCCGATGTATTGAGTGTGAGAGCTAAAATAGCAGAAACGTGTTTATCTAAATTGATGCCAAATGACGGAAAAGAAAGGAAAATAAACAGAGCCAGTGTCACCAAAGGCGTTGCTCGTGCCCAGCTGACATAGATACCCAACATTTGATCCACAAACGGGATTTTCATCATTCTAACTAAGGCAATCATTAGGCCGATGACGACACCTAATACAATCGATACTGCCGATATCCATGCCGTTGCCCACGCGCCCTGTAGCAACTGTTCCCAAGCGTAATAATCCATAAACGACCTCTTTGATCAGCGACTTCTTTCGATAGATTGTGCGCCAATGACTCATGGGTTAAACCGCTTTGAACCCATTGGCATGGACACAAACAGCCGTTAACTGTTTGTGTCAGCGCATGCTTATCCATCTATTGGACTGCTGTTAGCTTGTGATACTGCTCAACGGAAGTGATGGCCTCTGAAGGCAGTTGGTCGAACGACTCACCGAACCACTTCTTCTGCAACTCCGCCATTTTTCCTGTTTGCTCTAGGTGCAGGAAAAACTCCGTTAGGTATGCCAAAAGCTCAGGGTTCTCTTTAGGAACAGGCCAGCTCACGAAACCAGGACCAGACACCGCCTCGCCTTTTTTGAATACCTTTGACTTGGATTTCACTACCTCGTTAACTGAAACCACACTGTTGATCACATAGTCTATTCGGCCGATTGCCAAGTCGGAATACGCTTCTGGGTAGGATTGATACTGCACCACTTTACCCAAAGATTTGCCTTGTGCTTCGAGCATCACTTCGAGCTCTGGAAGCCTTTCTAGCAAAGCACTGCCCGCTTGTAAGCCCACTGTTTTTCCATCTAAATCGGCTACCGTATTAATATCTTCCGCGTCAGCTCTGGTTAAGAAGTAATGCTGCGCTGAAGCGATAGGTGGAGTGAAATCAAAGGCCTTCAAGCGAGCATCGGTAATGATCGCGCCAGTTAACGCCACATCATATTGACCCGCAGATACCGAAGCGAGTAGTCCTGTCCAAGGTAAGATCTCTTGTTCGATATCGAACTTCGAATATTCACGTAACTCATCAAGCAAATCTTTGTTAATCCCCGCAGGCTTACCGCGGTCGATATAGTTGAATGGAGAGTAGTTGTCTTCTGTCGCCACTTTCATGAAGCCTTGCTTTTCGATGGCTGCAAGCTCCGATGCTTGTGCGACTCCAAAACAACCCAGTACAACTGTCGCTGCCGCTGTTGAAACCCATGCCTTCATCGTCATTCCCTGTTTCATACGCTTTCCTTATCGAGATTATTTGCCTGCCTTTACTTTATGAACGGAATGCATCGGAGACGTAGAGCCAATTTAATTTTCAGGTTGGGACAGAACGATTTTCTAGTTTGGGACAACGTAATTTTCGGGGTTGAGAGAGAGCAAAACACACTCTTAAAACATCAATATGAACTCTGGCGCATTTCTTGCTCTTTTATACAAATTGGACTGAGGTTCACTGAGAATAAGGACTGTATCTCATGGCGATAAATCACAATTGTTTCATCGAGTTTGATTCCAAAAGAAGCCTGCAAGAACAAGTACGTAGCTATTTGGTGACGGCGATATTGAATGGTATTTTTCCGGCTGAACAAGCGCTTCCGTCTTGTCGTAAGCTGTCTAGCCAATTGGGTGTTTCACGCAATACTGTCTCGTTGGTGTACGACAGTTTGCTCGACGATGGCTACCTCATCAGTAAGCCTCGCAGTGGTTATTACCTTTCAGAAAAGTATGAAAACCCGAGTGATACTATCGACGCGAGTTTGGATCATTTTGAATCAGCCGACAGCGACAATGCACCGGATTGGAGCAAACGCGTTAAGCTGCAATTGGGCCAATACCCACGCATCGTCAAACCCTCGCATTGGAGTTGTTACCAATACCCATTTATTTTTGGCCAACCCTCTATCAATGACTTCCCATTAGCTCAATGGCGAGAAGCGACAAGAAAGGTCACCTCAGACCCACATGATCACCGCTGGCTTTGCGACAAGGTCGATAAAGACGTCGACATGCTGGTCGAACAGATACGCACAAGGGTGCTCCCACAGCGCGGTATTCATGCCCAAAGTGATGAGATCCTCATAACCTTAGGTTCGCAGAATGCGCTGTATTTGATTTCGACTTTGCTCATGAACCATCAGAGTCGAGTCGGAGTCGAGAACCCCGGCTACAAAGAAGCGAATCACATCTTCAATCTCGCAGGTGCGCAGTTACACCCGCATCAAGTAGATGAACAAGGATTGAGATTCAATGAACACTCTTCACTGTGTGATCACTTCTATGTCACGCCCAGCCACCAAGCTCCAACCGGCGTCACCATGAGTGACGAACGTCGAACTCAGTTACTGGAAATGGCCAAAGCCAATGACGCGGTCATTATCGAAGATGACTATGACGCCGAGTGCAACGTGGAGTGGAACCCTAAACCCGCGCTAAAAGCCAGTGACAAGGAAGGACGTGTCATCTACGTCAGCAGCTTCTCTAAGCTATTAGCACCCGGCTTGAGGTTAGGCTACATCGTGGCACCTGAAGAGTTGATCTACGACCTTAGAATACTGCGTCGCTTGATGTACCGACATGCGCCAAGCCGCGTTCAGATGGAAGTGGCGCACTTTATTGAACAAGGCTACTACGACAGCTTTGTGAGGCGCTTTAGGGAAAACACGCGCCAGCGCTGGAAGCTTATCAACGATGCAGTCTTGAAGTACCTACCTGACTGCAAGCGACTGGCTCAAAGCGAGCAGGCCAACTCTCTGTGGCTACAAACGCCCAGTCATATCAATAGCCAACGCTTAGCGTCACGAGCCGCACAAAAAGGGATTTTGATTGAGACAGGGTATTCTCACTTCATGACCGATCCTGAAACGAAGTTGAGCAATGAAACTTCATCCGAATTTGATCCTAATTCTTATTTCAGGTTGGGCTTTCACGCCATCGACAAAGACTTGATCGCCCCCGGCATCAAAGAGCTGTCAGAGGTAATGAAGAGCTAGCATCACAAAGGGTTATGTAGACGTTGTTATTCAAGACAATGACGTAAAAAAGAGCATCAATCGATGCTCTTTTTCGACTATACCTAACCAATTGGAAGCTAGACACTCAAAAGCCAAGCACTCAGGAAAAATAAGCACTTTGAAAAGAACGGGGAATCCTTTGCCAAAGTGCCTGTGTTTCTGTGTCAGCTATATTTTGAAGAATTAAGAAGCAAGTTCAAACAACACTTCATCAATGATCTTAACGCCTTTCTTTATCTCGCTTGGCTGAATAACCAAAGGTGGCGCAACGTGAATGCGGTTATTCACAATGAAGGTCAACAGGCCTCGCTTGGTCAATTGCGCTTTCAATTGCCCCATTTTTTCATTGCTCAAAGGTGTTTTACTTTCACGATCTTCCACCAGCTCTACAGCCCAGAACATCCCTTTGCCGCGCACATCACCAATCATAGGGTGCAACTCTTGAAGGCTCAGTAGAAGCGGCCCTAAAACGCTGTTACCGACGTTATCAGCGTGTGTGACAATGCCCTCTTGCTCCATCACATCGAGCGTTGCAACGATAGAAGCCATCGCCAAAGGGTGACCTGAGTACGTTAAGCCGCCCATAAAGAAGTTTGACTTAAAGTACTCAACGATCGGTTCGCTGACCACCACGCCACCAGCCGGCACATAACCCGAGTTCACCCCTTTCGCGAAAGTAATCAGATCCGGCACGACATTAAAGTGCTCAAACGCAAACCACTTACCCGTGCGGCCAAAGCCGACCATGACTTCATCGAATATCAACTGAATGCCATGTTTGGTTGCCAGCTCACGCACGCCGATAAGGTAATCTTTGGGCGGAATGAGAAAACCAGCCGTTCCCGGAATCGTCTCTAGGATAATCGCCGCAATCGCCGTTGGTCCTTCGCATTCAATCACTCGCTCTAAATGCTGCAGGGCACGCTCACTCTCTTCTGCCTCAGTCGCCGCGTTGAATTCGCTTCGATAGAGAAATGGATTGAAGAAGTGAACGTGCCCACGGCTATACTCGTTTGGAATTCGACGAAAATCCCCCGTCGCAGCAATAGCAGTACCTGTATTGCCATGGTAAGAACGGTAAGCAGATAGCACCTTATCGCGCCCTGTGAATTGTCGCGCCATGCGAATCGCATTTTCGTTGGCATCTGCCCCTGCATTGGTAAAGAACACCTTCTTAAACGAGCTTGGCGCTTTCGACAAGATACGCTTAGCCGCCAAACCACGAGTGAGGTTGGCGGTCGCAGGGGCAACGGTCACTAATGAATCAGCCTGATCTTTAATCGCTTTGATCACTTGTGGATGCTGATGACCAATGTTGGTGTTAACCAGTTGGCTACTAAAATCAAGGTATTCTTTACCTTCGTAGTCCCACATTTTGCATCCTTGCCCACCCGCAATGGCGATAGGCTCCGCTGCTTCTTGAATCGACCAAGAATGAAATACGCTCTTGTCGAGGTCGATAATATCTTGGTTCACAAGCTGTTCTGTTGATACTTCCATTTCATCGTCTCCATTAACAACACTAGATTCACAGCCGCTCGTGCTTGGCTCGTCTTCGAGAATGAAAGACACAAAACACGACATTGAAAAGGCTGCGCTATCGGATGGAATAATCTTCATCCCAAACAGGGCGGAGGTCATAGTGTCAGTTTCAACAAAACATTGGGCCAGTACATCAGCCCAAGTCTCATCCCCGATCCAACAAACAGCCTGACCCAATCCAATCGTCGATCTGGCTCTATTCAAAACTCTTAGGTGTGAATAGATTGAAAGGCAGACGAGACAGGTCTCATCGAACGCTAATTAACGCAGCAGCAATATCAAAAGCAAAGAGGTGAGCAAGAGTGGAATTAGGATTAGCGATGACATTGATTCTGTTTGCAGGAGTAGTTCGAGGCTATTCAGGATTTGGGTTTGCGATTATCGTAGCGCTTTCCCTCAGCTTTATTGTTCCACCATTGCAAGCGGTAACCATCGCTATCTTGTTGGACTTTTTAAGTGCCTTTCCTCTGCTCAAGCGAAGTAAAACTACCATCAATATCCGGCTTATTGCGCCGCTGTGTATTGGCATGTTGGTTGCGGTGCCTTTCTCGCTGTATTTCATTAGCACGATATCGGAATCAGGCTTGAAGGCCTTTATCGCGATGATGTCTTTGGTCGCTGGCACGCTGATTATTTTGGACTTACGCCTCACTTGGTTGCACCAACGACACGCGTTTTGGGCGGGAGCCATTTCGGGGTTTAGCATGACCACCGCTTCTTCTGGAGGTCCGCCATTAGTGACGTATTTGATGAACCTGACCATTAAAACCAGTGAACAGAGAGCCACCGCGATTGTGTTTTTTCTGCTGAGTTCAGCGATTTCACTGATCGGCTTCATATGGATTGGCGCATTTAACCAAGAATCGTTCATCACAGGTTTATGGCTATTACCGGCAGCTTTGATTGGCAATGTACTGGGGCAAAAACTGTATCTATCAGTACCGAACTTGTCTGCAAAAACAACGACCGCGCCGATTTTGATCGGCATGGCACTACTTATGTTAATTTCAAATTAGAAGGATGTATTTATGGATAAGATAGCGTTCATTACAGGGGCAACCTCTGGTTTCGGCAAAGCGGCAGCAAAACGTTTCGCAGAAGATAACTGGTCGTTAGTGCTGTCTGGTCGTCGAATCGAAAGGCTACTCGACCTAAAGGAAGAATTAACGGTGCCTGTGCATGTAATTCAACTCGACGTTCGAGACGCAGACGCCGTAAAACAAGCCATTGATTCACTACCTGCTGAATTCTCATCGATCACCGCATTGGTCAATAATGCTGGGTTAGCTTTGGCACCAGAAGGCGCGCCTGATGTGGACTTGAAAGACTGGCACACTATGATCGATACCAATGTCACAGGCTTGGTTAATGTTACTCATGCGCTGTTGCCTACGTTAATTAAAAAAGGCGCAGGAAGCTCAATCATCAATGTTGGGTCAATCGCCGGACAGTGGCCTTACCCAGGAAGCCATGTGTATGGTGCCAGCAAAGCGTTCGTAAAGCAGTTCAGTTACAACCTACGTTGTGACTTACAAGGCACAGGGGTACGAGTGACTGACCTCTCCCCTGGTATTGCAGAAACGGAATTTACTCTTGTAAGAACTAAAGGTAACCAGACGGCTTCAGACAACCTTTACCAAGGCACTACACCGTTGTCAGCAGAGGATATTGCCGAGCAGATGTTTTATATCGCAACCTTGCCAGATCACATCAACATTAACCGAGTCGAAGTGATGCCGACACGTCAAGCATGGTCTGCGTTCGCAATCGATAGAGATTAAGTTCAAACCGACACATACAAAAAAGGTGGTCTTTTCAGACCACCTTTATCATTTCTTTCACACGATACTTCAAATATAACCAACGGCATAAAAGACTATGTCTAATTCGCCTCATTACTCTTTTAATGAAAGTAAGATTAGAGATACTCAACTAAACAATGTGCTGCTCATGTTCTTTGTTTGATTCCGTCTCTTTCGACAAGAAACTCGCTACGATCTCTCTCAGTTTGCCTTGGTTAACCGGTTTAGGTAAAAACTCATCCATGCCTACATCGAAGCACAAATGCTTGTCTCGCTGCACGACGTTGGCCGTCAGCGCAATGATTGGAATATGCTTTGCAGACCCTTCTTCGAGCGCTCGGATCTGCTTGGTCGCTTCGAAGCCATCGAGAACCGGCATCTGACAATCCATAAAGATCATCTCGTATTCGTTGGCCTTGAATTTATCGACACCAATTTCACCGTTGTCGGCAATATCAACGTCAAAGCCAAGTTTCTTGAGCATCATCTTTGCGACTTGTTGATTCACTCTCGAATCTTCCACAACTAAGACTTTGCCACTAAAAGAGGCCTTAACCGCCGCAGGTTTTGACTCTGCTTGAACTGGAGCTTGTTTACCGGCTTGTGGGGCGTTTACAGAGACATTGGGATCCTCTTTAACAACCGCCGCAGGTTTGATTAGCGGCACAGGCTCATTGTCTTTAAACGCAACCTCGCCTCTGTTCGGATAAGTAAAGACTGAAGTATCAGCGGCTCTCGCGAGTACCTCACTGATCGTCCATTTAAGCTGATTATCTTGGTAAGGACGCGCAATGTAGGCAACAAAACCGACTTGTTTAGCACGAGCCTCATCTTGCTTTCTAGGGTCAGCAGAGATCATCACTAACTTGGGACACTCACCACCAAAGCGTTCAACTAAGCTTCTTGCCAGTTGAAAGCCATCAACGGACGGCATCACTTTATCTATCAGCACAAGATCATAAGGTGATGACTTAGCCACAGACTCTGAAACCAACTCTAACGCTTGGCTTGCCGTTTCACAGCACTCAGACTTAACACCAAAGGATTGAAGCTGTGTAGACGTTATACGCATGTTCAGCTGGCTATCATCCACAAGCAGAACCGAAACCTTATTGAAATCGATATTGCTTTCATCGGCTTCTAAACACGGGTCAAAGTCAGCCGTAAAAAAGAATGTGCTGCCCTTACCTTCAACACTGGTGAGTTCAAGCTTGCTGCCCATCAATGTCACGATCTTCTCGCATATTGTTAGACCAAGCCCTGTGCCTCCGTAAATACGTGTGGTACTGCCGTCGGCTTGTTGAAACTTATCGAACACCGATTTCTGTTTGTCTTCTGCAATACCGATACCGCTGTCGACAACCTCGAACTTCACTCTGAGTTTTTGTTCAGGCTCAACCACCTCTTCCAAACGAAGCGAGAGCGTGACGTGGCCGTGCTCGGTAAATTTAATTGCGTTGCCTACTAAGTTATTTAGGACTTGTCTTAGTTGAGTACCGTCGCCAATCACCATGGTTGGGATCTTAGGGTCGATCGCTAATTGGAATCGAAGCCCTTTCTGCTCCGCTTTCACTCGGAAGGTTGATTCAACGTCGGCCGCAATGCCCATCATTTTCATCGGCTCTTGCTGAAGCTCTAGTCGCCCCGCTTCGATCTTCGAGTAATCGAGAATGTCATTGATTAAGTCGAGCAAAGTAAGCGAAGAGGTATTGAGCATGTTGATATACTCTTTTTGCTCTTTCGGCATATCCATTTCAGAAAGCAAAGACGACAACCCGATAATCCCATTCATTGGAGTACGGATTTCGTGACTCATGTTGGCAAGGAATTCACTTTTATTACGGTTAGCCACCTCAGCAACGTCTTTGGCTTTTTCCAGATCTTGATATTGTTGACGAATACGTTCTACCGATCGGTTATAGCTACTCTCTAGAGTCGATATCTCATCTTTATAAGTAGAGTGAGTTGGCGTTATAAAGCGCGGTTTGTTGTCTTCGACCTGTTGCTGGTTGATTTGGGAAGACATGGTCATCAAACGTTTTACGACAAGACGATAGACGATGGTTAAACATACGAGAGACAACAAGAAGATTTTAACGGCTTCGAAGGCGAGCAACAATAACACTCGTTCTTCAAAGTCATCTAGGATCATGCTCAAGTCTGATTGCACCGTGAGCGTCGCCAACGGGAAGTCTGTGCCGCCCATCTGGTGCACCATTTCCCAAGACTGAGAATAAGATTGGCCTTCGGTCTTTTGACCTAACTCTAGAATTTTTTCATCGGGACTTTCGATAAGAAGGTAACTGACCGAAGGGAGGCGAGAGATGCCTTCGGCTTGCACAAACAATTGCTCTCGATCTTCAACCCACAAACTTGCCGTTAAACCAGAAAGGTAGCCAGCCTTGACCTGCTCGATCTGAGAGCTGATAAAAGAAACTCGACTTTGGTACTCTACATACAACCCGAGACCTGTCACTATAACTGTGAATAAGGTACTGATCGCTATTATCATCCCGATCAACTGTCGGGAGAGTCCAACGTAGCGTTTTCCTTTTGTCACCATACACAAATTACCATTATTGTTATCCTAGCAAACTACAATTACTCAACTAGTATAATAGTAGTCATTCATCAAATAACTAGGGAAGGTTATGAAAAAACATCTTATCGTTGCATCCATAGTCAGTTTGTTTTCAAGCAGTTATGCTTCTGCAAGCGAACCTCTTCACTACTACATTATTGCGAGCCAAGCGCAACCTTTTCAAATCGAAACTGACGGGTCATCTCACAGAGGAATTGTTTCAGATATTGTGGAAGCCGTTTTTGATGACAGCCAATATGAGATCAACTACCACACCTACCCTTTTAATCGAATGATCGACAAGCTCGATGCGAGAGAGAATCCAAACTGGGTTACCTATGGCAGCCCTAGTTGGGGGAATATTCAATCTGCGAACCTATCTGAAGACCCGATTTACAATGTAAAACACGTATTACTCAGCAGCGGTAAAAAGCCATTTGAGTTCAATACAATCGATGATCTCGATGGGAAAGCCGTGGTATTGCTGAAAGGATTTGAGTATCCGAACTTGGAACCTTATATCCAACAGGGCAAGCTCAACGAGATTCGAGTAAAAGATTACACTGCTGCGTTTCGTGTCCTGAACCGAGCACCTGGCGACACCGTGTTTGTGGAAATGGAATCACGAATCAAATACAACCTAAACGAGCAAAAACTGAGTATTGATGATTACCAGATGCATGAGTTTGGTTCTGTCATCAATAACTACCCTATCCATTTGGCGTTTGACCCTGAGATGGATCCTAAGCTGCAAAGCTTCATCAACCAACGCCTAGACCAAATGAAAGACGATGGACAGCTTGACGACATCGTACAGAGTTACTTATAGCACCAGCGTAACGTAGAACTTATCAACGCATAGCTTAGTCACGTACGTTAACTCTCGTTGATGCCTGACTCTCTAAAACCGAAAAGGCCGCCCTGCTTCATACTAGATAGCAGGGCGGCCTTTTAAATGCGTCTAAGGAGTAATGATAAGCATGCCGCTATCTGAATCGACGAATCAGTGCGAAGCAATTAAATGCAGTTGCTGAGTGCGAAGCTGGTGACGCACTACCATCAGAATCTTACCCAAATGGTTCTCGCCGGTTCCATCGCCACCATCGCCCCAGAAGTGGTCTTTGTGCGAATGTTCTTTGATCACCGAATCTCCGGTGTTGGTAAGAAACAGCGCAAACTGTGGATTCTGTCTGAACTTCTCCGTCACAATAAACTGCATCACTTCAACACGAATGTCATACCAATCGTCGCGAACTTGGTCTTCGTAGTCACGACTTAAAGAGAACGCTTCAGCAGGTGTACTGGCTTCCAAAATGGTATTACGTAGCGCTTCGGAGGCAAACTTCATCGCTTGATAATAATGTTCGCTGGTTGCCCAAACTTGATCACCTACCTTGATAGGACAAGCGGCAAAATTTGACAGGTATCCGTTCGGATCTTCGGGTTCGTAAAACAGCACTTCTTTAACTTGAGCCACAGAATTAGACATAGCCTTCCCCTTACCAACGACATCGCATATTTTTGCTTTAACTTTAAAATTAGTGGCGTTGAATATGACTGTCAAACAACTTGGTTCAAGAGTATGCCATGTGCATGTTTTTCATCTGAAAAGCGTAATATCACAAGGGATAGGCTAAACGGAACAGTGAGCCAAAGAATCAAGGAGTTGATTAAATCTGGATAGGGAACATGAAAAAACACTTATAAATCAAAGGGTGGCGTTGTGCCACCCTTCTAAATGCAATGGGGATTATTAGTGAATAAGACCTAGCTCCCTCGCTTCTTCCAGACTCAAACCGCTTTCTCTAATTTCTCTTAGAGTCTCGATACGACGACGAGCTTCAGCAGACTTCATTTTCTTTTCTGGTTTGAAAGATACTTCTTCTTCAGCATCCCACTTGTTTGCAATATTTGTCATTTCATCATGGTTGATAGAATTAATGGACATGTTTTCCTCCGAAAAGCACCATGTAATGGACAGGTAATCTGTAGCAAATGCTTTTTCGCTTGTTAAGAAATTCTGTACTGAAGTGTGATGATTCCGACGCTTCACAAAGCTAATTAATAAATGCCTCATTTAAACTTTGCCAAAGCCATTTTCTGCAATTATATTTAAAAGATTCCCCATAAGAAATGTGGTTTGATCCAACTCTCATTTTCCCCTCTTTCAATGCAATCAAATCCGTTAGCTTTCACATAGGCTAAGGCGAGATTTTCGGCTTAGCCGGAGAATCAGGCTGCGGGAAAAGCACCTGCGCACGATTGATGACCAAGGTTTACCCTGCGACAGAGGGAGAGATACTGTTCAAAGGCAGAGACATCTCTACGCTGAAAAGCCGTAAAGATATCTTGGATTATCGCAGCCGTGTGCAAATGGTGTTTCAAGACCCCTTTGGTTCACTTAATCCCACTCACACCATTGAGCACCATTTAACGCGCCCACTTAAGATCCATAAACAGGTAGCCACTAAACAGGCTCTCACAGAACGCCTCAAAGAGTTATTAACGCTGGTGGAGTTACCCATCGAAACGCTAGCCAAATACCCGCACGAGCTCAGTGGGGGCCAAAGACAGAGGGTTAACCTAGCCAGAGCACTGGCCGTTGGCGCTGAGGTTATTCTTGCTGACGAACCCACCTCGATGTTGGACGTTTCGATTCGACTTGGCGTGTTGAACCTGATGCAAAAAATGAAGCAAGAGTTGGGGATTGGCTTTTTGTACATAACCCACGATCTTGCCACAGCACATTACATCGCAGAAGAGACAGCGGTTATGTACAAAGGACAGATCGTCGAATGGGGATCAACCCAGTCGATCTTAACCAATCCACGACACCCGTACACTAAGTTGTTGATCTCTGCGGTACCAGATCCCGATCTGCCATTTGGCGAACTCGTCAAAAATGAGCCAAACTATTCAATAGACGCTGATCGTATTCGAGAGCAGAGCAGAGCAGTGAAATACAGCATGAAATCAAACAAGTTTCTGATAATCACTTTGTAAAACAGTGGGATAACGTTGCATGAATGAACTAGACACTTGGTTAGAGCGGATCGGAGATTGGTACAAAGACCGAAAGCATGATCAAGTGGACCGGTTAGAACCTTTGATCTTAACGCCTCCAGATGCGCTCTGGGGGCCATTGATCACGGATGAGCAGAGCAAAGGCATCGCATGTTGGCTAGACGGATGCCTGAGAATCTTTACTTTCTATCGCCACCTCGCGGATTCATCGAATCCGGACTTGGCTTCGCAGGAGGCCAACAGCTCAAGCCATCAAGATAAAGCCTACCAATACCTAATGTTTGCCTACAGTAAGCTGCAAGCGGTGTCATGTGACCCAAAATCAGAAGCAGGATTGCAAGAGTGGTGTACACAGCGGCTACAACACTTGTGTGTATTGGCTTTGGAGTTTACGAACCAACAGCAAGAACCACGTTGGAAAGCAGAGTCTGAAAAATTGATCGAGTCGCATGTACGCTTTATGGCAACCCATCCCCGAAACGATGATCAAGGAATTATTCAACGCCATCTCCACTGATCAAGCCCTTCTCGATCAAGCATCAAATCAGAATCTCACCAGAGCTAGATCCGTAGAAAGCATGATCGAGCCTTGATCATGCTTCGGCGTTTAACTCTGTAAGCTATTGAATTTTAATGATTGACTGAATTTTAGGCAAAAAAAAGCGAGTCCCTTGGGAACTCGCAAAAATCTATTCAGTATGATGTAACAAAATATGAGCCAATCTATTAATCACAAGAAAGGACAAAGGTTGTCTATTCGGGATAAATAATAATCAACTAGATGCGCTACTTTGTCATCACTTTGTCATCACTTTGTCAGCGTTAGGTGCGATTTTAATCAGCACCTAATGTGTTCAAAACTATCCATTCAGCGACGGTAAAACAGGCTTATCGCGATAGGATAATGACTAGTGGCCAATCGCCATTTCATCGAGCGCAAGGAACACGTTTTCGTCTAAATGACCTTCATGAACTTGTTTACACACTTTACGACGCACCGCTAAACCAGAGATCAAACGTTCAATGGACAGATGTCGATTGCTGGTGCTATCTCGGTCGTTATATAGCTCAATCAAGCGACTCAGTGTTTCGTATGGGATAACGTCCTCCCCTACTCTCAACCAATCAAGCTTCTCAATGAGCTCTGAGCACTCTTCTTTGATTGAGGCATGTGAGTGCCCTGTCATAGCAGATAAAGCCGTTATGCTGCGTTCTAGAGCCTCCGCAGAGGTATATTTAGAGAGAGTAATCATGATCTCGTCAGCATTGATCTCAACAGAGTGTTTACGCTGCTTAACTCGACGTCCCAATTTACCTCTTGGCGACGGTGCTTTACGCTGAATTGGCTCAAACTCACCGTCGATAATCTCAGACAGCTCTTCCAGTTTCTGCTTAGACACCATTTCGTTACGAAGTGGGTTCGGCAGCGTTGGTGCCATATTACGCTTACCCGCGTTAGTGGTACGCGCTCTTGAGTAACGTAAGACCTCTTCCACATTACATTTGATATCTACCTGATAATCGGTCGTTTTCCCTTTTTCGATCAACGCGGTGATCGTCAAGTGATAACCCCAAAGATTAACCAGGAAGGTATCTTCTTGATCCCCGACTTCACCCAGCTTTCTGAGCTCGCGGATCAGATCCATCGAGAAACGACGCCAATCGATGTTACGCGCCAATTTCTGGTTGAGCTCACTGAGCAACATGCTATCTGAATGGCGACGTGCCATGCGGCTTCTAAAGTACGAATACACTTGGAAAACCAAGGTATGTTGCTTCAGGATTTCTGGCGGAAATAGGAAGAAATAGTCACGCGTCAGCAGCTCTTCGTAGAACGAAGGTTCCCAAACCAGGATGTATAGGTTCGGTTTAATGCGAATTTCGCCGTCAGAGCCTTCTGTAGGCGCTTCTTCCGATGCGGTAATGGTTCTAGCTAAGAATCGGAAACGATCACTCTTAAAGCCTTCTGGCATGTTCTCACTAAGCCAACGGCCTGTAAGCTCGTGCAGTTGGAAATCCGTGAATTCGATACGATCAATACTGTCGCGGATAGAATCACGTGCAGGGCCGCTGTCTTTCTTGCCACGTAAAGACAAAATATCAGTGATGTAGAGTGGTGTTTTGTTTGGCGTGTGTTTCGCGTCTAGATGGTAATCATCTTGGTGATGATCATGATATTGAACGGTGAGAGTGAATAACGCGAATAGCGTCATCAGATCGTCAACGGTCATGATATTTTTAGAAGATCGTGTCTCGATCACAGCGCGAGTGCCAGAGATCGAAACCATGGATTTCTGGTAGCTCTTACGAGTTCTAGGTGGCGCTAACGCTTGATCAATAATCCCCGCCCAATTGGTTGGCGAAACAATGAATTGATCCGCTTCATCTTTCATCGTTGGTGGGGTATTCAACCCATGTTCATTCAGTAAGCGCTTGTTTACTTTGGTTTGAGCTAGGGCTTTAGAGCGCTTTTGCTTTTCATTTTGCTTCACGCTTTCTGTTACTAAGCTGGTGGCACCCAGCACCGATATCAATTGGTTTGGGTTCACAAAGCGATGCAACATGGTTTTACCAGCAAGGCCTTCTTCAAAGCGAACGGGGATTTGTTTGAACAATCCGATATTAACTGCAGCTCTCAGCCTTTGCTGTAAGGCTGCGCGAGTGACTTGACCATCGGTTGATTCAATAATCTCAGTGGTGGAAACGTACCCGTCTTTACTGCTAAACCCACGAAGTGAAATTAGGTTAAGAAGCTCAACTATGCTTTTGGTGACACCTTTGAAGTGTTGATATTGTTCTATCCATTCAACGGCTGTTTCAGATACCTCAAATAAATGACCATCTTTGTGGCTTCGTGCCTTAATTAACAATTTCTCTTCTGGTTTCATTTTTGATCCGTATCACACTAACCGTAATTTCACTATAGTTCCTGAATGATAAAGAAAGAATGATCATAAATAAAGAGAATTTATTGGCTTTTAAATAACTGATCTTTTTGATTAATATGATCTTAAATGATTAAGTGATCTAATGATCTGGACGTAACTTTGCTTATAAGTGGCTGAATTTAAAGCATTAAAATAAACCGCCTTGGAAAGCATGATCATAAAGGTTCCGAAACTATGATCATTAAACTTAAGAAAGCATGATCACAGAACATCAGAACTATGATCATTAAGTCATTGTAAGCATGATCATTATTGGTTCGAAAGCATGATCATTATACTTATACAGCTTATCCACAGATCGGAATTCAACATCGGTTTCTAAGTCGCTTTTGACTTGTCTAAGTGGACACTTGTGGTGGCCAATCTATCGGAACAATGATCAAGAGAGCATACTTTTTTATCGTTCCTACCCTATTGAGTGCAAAATTTAGTCTGTATCCGCTGGAAATGGATTGCTTTGATGTATTTAGAGCGGGTGGGTCTTAACTAGGAAGCATGATCATGAAATTGTCATGTTTGTGTATTCTTGGTCTGTGTCGATTGAATTTTCAATCATTGAGCCCTTATAGGCGTTGAATCCCCATTCCAAAAGCATTTGTCCGTAACTTAGTTCATAAATTACATGCTTCCGGAACTATGTTTACTTGATCATTTTTCCGGAGGTTGATCATTTCCAATCTGCAGTTGCTCGGATCAATATTGCTCAGTTTACGCCTTGATCATGCTTCATAATTTGGCGTTATCAATTATCTTACACTGGATGTGTTCCATGATCATTCTTCCGGTTAGGTTCCAATCCTCTGTTGTTTTTTGACACCCCATCTTCTCTTCTGTTTTGAATTTTTTGGTCATTGAGTGTTTTTTAATTTTTATTGGATTGAAAATCTATAAATTCGAATGCAAATCACACCAACCGTAATCTACGGTTGTATTTCAATCGTTCCGAAGGTTTTTCGTTGAAATTTCATTTACATTGTAAATAAGTGATGCTGTAACATTTAAAATGTAGACTAGAAATAGCATGGTTATACATGATAGAAACAGTCATTTTTGTGTTTGTCTAAGGCGATGTTTCATCAAATTGTAAAAACGCGGTCTATTTTATGTGATTTTACTCATAAATGTATGTTCATGTTTTTGTTGTGTTTGTTGTTAATCGCTGTACAATTTGTACTTAGTTAATCATTACGGAAACTGGCAATGAAAAGAGAACAAACGATTGATAAGCTCTATCAGCTAGCCGAACAAACTCAACAAGTTCAGGCTGACCGAATTGAGATTATTTTGGAAGAGCGAAGTGATGAACATTTCCCTCCAATGTCTAAAGCTATGATGGAGACTCGTTCTGGTTTAACGCGTCGTAAGCTCGATGAAGCGATCACTAAACTTGAAGCTGATGGCCATCAGTTCACAAAGAACAACGCTAATCATTACTCGATTTCATTGACAGAAGCTCACATGTTGATGGACGCGGCAGAAGTGCCGAAGTTCCATGAACGTAAGCAGCACGCTGACAATAAGCCATGGATTATCAACGTACAAAACCAGAAGGGTGGTACGGGTAAATCAATGACAGCAGTTCACTTAGCCGCTTGTTTGTCTCTGAATTTGGATAAGCGCTACCGTATCTGTCTGATTGACTTGGACCCACAGGGCTCTTTGCGTCTGTTCCTAAATCCACAAATTAGTGGGGCAGAGCACGACAGCATCTATTCTGCCGTCGATATCATGTTGGACAATGTGCCTGAAGGCCAAGATGTCGATTTAGAGTTTCTTCGTAAGAACGTACTATTGCCAACTCAGTATCCAAACCTGAAGACAATTTCTGCTTTCCCAGAAGATGCGATGTTTAACGCTGAAGCGTGGCAAAGCCTTTCACAAGATCAGTCACTTGATATTGTTCGTCTGTTAAAAGAGAAGCTTATCGACAAAATCGCCGATGACTTCGATGTGATTATGATTGATACCGGCCCGCACGTTGACCCTCTAGTATGGAATGCAATGTACGCGTCGAACGCACTTCTGATTCCATGTGCAGCTAAGCGTTTGGATTGGGCTTCAACGGTTAACTTCTTCCAGCACTTACCAACGGTTTACGAAATGTTCCCGGATGACTGGAAAGGGCTCGAATTTGTTCGTCTAATGCCAACCATGTTTGAAGACGACAACAAGAAACAGGTGTCAGTTCTGACTGAAATGAACTACCTGTTGAATGACCAAGTAATGATGGCAACCATTCCAAGAAGCCGTGCTTTTGAAACCTGTGCCGACACTTACAGCACGGTTTTCGATCTAACGGTGAGCGACTTTGAGGGCGGTAAGAAAACTCTAGCTGTTGCTCAAGACGCAGTACAAAAAAGTGCTCTAGAATTAGAGCGCGTATTACATAGCAACTGGCCTTCACTTAATCAGGGATAACAACAATGGCAATTAAAACATCTGACTTAAATGCAAAGCTATTTGGTAAAGCAAACAAACGTCGCGTAGCAACACCACAAGAAGCGCAAACAGCGGCAAAAGAACAGGCTCAAGTGATTGAGCTTTCTGTTGCTGGCGAAGATTTGGTTTCATTTGAATTGGTTCGAATTCCTGCGGCTGAAGTGGCAACTCGAACGGTTGTTTTTGAAGAGAATGCTCGTGAGCAATCTTTCTTAAACGAGCATGCGCTTTCTGATGTTCTTACAACATTGAAAGAACGTGGTCAGCAATACCCAGCAGTTGGTCGTAAGAACAAAGACGGTAAAATTGAAGTTCTTGATGGTAGCCGTCGTCGTATGTCATGTATTTTGGCTGACAAAGAGTTCCTAATCTATGTTGCTGAAAACATTAACGGCGAACACGCTAAATTCCTATCAGACGTAGCTAACGCTCATAAACCGCTTTCTCTTTATGAGAAGGGCAAAGAGATGCAAGCGAAGCTAGATAAAGGCGAAGCTGAAGACCAGAAAGCACTGGCAAAAATGTTCCAGTGCAGTGAAGCTTTGGTGAGTGGTGCATTGAAAGCAGCCGCTTTACCACTTGAATTGCTACAAGCTTACCCAAATGTGAGCGACCTTGGTCGTCCAACCATTGTTAAACTACACAAGCAGTTTGGTGGATTGACGAGTGAACAGCAGCAAACACTGCTGACTAAGTGTGATGCTTCTGAAGGTTTTGTATGGCAGCGTAGCGAAGCTCAAGGCGTAACTCGTCTAACCAAAGACGTGACAGAAACTTTGGAAGGTTGGATTCTTGAATTGGCGCCAGCGCCAGCGAAGAAAGCTTCTCCAAAAGTTGAGCTTATTAAGGGCCGCGCATCATACAGCCGCAAGGGTTCAAACTTGGCGTTGAACCTTAAGAAAGTTGATGATGCAACAATGGAAGAAATCCTCGCCTTCATTCAATCGAAGCTCGACTAAGTCGACGACTTTTCATTACTCCTCTAAAGCCGCTTAATGCGGCTTTTTATTTGGCTGTGATAAACTGTGTTTAGATGAATCTGGACGCTAACTATGACAAACCCAACCAACACTTTTCTACATACACTTTCTAATATTGCTCAACATAACGATCACCGTTACGGCGTGGTCTTTGATGGCGATTTTGATTGGCAAAACTCTGCTGTTTTTTCTTTCCTTCAAGACTCACACAGTCCGAGCATCTTCCAGATTGGCGGTACGCCATTTGAAGGTGTGATTCATGCTCCAGTAAAAAAAGGCCAACAACTGCTTGGTCGTGAGTGTCAGGTTCTTGTTTGTGATTTTAGAGAGCAGTTCGATGCGAATGGTTTTAGTGCCGCGTTGGGTTCGTTAGTTGGTGGTGGGCTGTTGTTGGTGTTGCCGCCAAAAGTTAATGCCTCTGAAGATAGTGAAAACTTTGGTCAACGTTGGTTAAAACGTCATTTCGATAAACTGATGTCTGTTTCACAACACAATGAAGCCTGCGATGTAGTTCAAGAAACTCACGTTCTTCCTCAGATGCAAAGCGCCCAAAACGGATTGGATAAATTTGAACAGCAAAACACGGCTGTTGAATTAGTCAAAAAAGTGGTGTCTGGACACCGTAAACGTCCTTTGATTCTCACTGCGGATAGAGGGCGTGGTAAAAGTTCGACATTGGGTATTGCCGCTGCGCAGCTGTTAGTTGAGCGTCACGGGTTTAATATTGTTGTTACCGCACCTTCAGTGAAAGCGGTAGAGCCGGTATTTTCCCATGCTAGCCAAGGGTTGGAATCTTGCGAAGTGGTAAACGCTACTCACATTCGCCATCAAGGGGGAAGTTTGAGATTCGTCGCGCCAGATGAATTACTTAAATCCAAGCCCGATTGTGACCTTCTATTTGTTGACGAAGCAGCTGCAATTCCAATTCCGATGCTTAAATCCATGGTCGACATCTATCACCGTATGGTCTTTTCAACCACGGTACATGGTTACGAAGGCAGTGGGCGAGGGTTCGGTATTAAGTTTGAGTCTTGGCTTTCTGAGCATCGTCCGGGGTGGAAAGGCTTTAAGCTCGAACAACCGATTCGTTGGAATAACAAAGATCCGCTAGAGGATTGGTTGTTTGATTGCTTTCTACTTGGCAATGACGCATCAGTCACTGAATCGGCGGTTGATGAACTCGATGGCTTTTCTGCTGACGCAATCAACCAATTAAACTTGGGCGAGTTATCAAAATCAGAATGCTTGGCTAATCCTGAGCAGCTACAACAATGTTTTTCTCTTCTCGTGGATGCGCACTATCAGACCTCGCCAAATGACTTAATGCAATTTCTCAACAATCCAGCAATCCGTTTATACGCCGCTTGGCAGCAAGATAAATGTTTAGGTTGTATGTTAGTGACGGAAGAGGGTGGTTTGGACAGCGAGTTGATTGCTCAAGTTCAACTTGGAAAACGCAGGCCTCAAGGTCACCTTGCCCCTGTATTACTGGCAAACCAATTTGGCTGTACTCAGGCGGCGACCAGTCGGTGCCTTCGAGTTATGCGCATTGCTGTTTCAGCACGTCATCAAGGTTTGGGTATTGGCCGTTGGATGTTGGCTCAGTTATCACAGCAAACCAGCCAAGCAGATTATCTGGCGACAAGCTTTGGCGCGACCAGCGAATTGATATCTTTTTGGCGTGGTAGTGAATTTGAAGCTGTGCACATCGGCCACCAGCGAGATCAGGCCAGTGGCTGTCACTCGGTTCTGATGGTTAAGGCGCTTAACTCAAACTCTCAAGGCTGGATAAACCAAGTTCAAAATCACTTCGAGCGTAGCTACTGTTTTCTTGTTTCAGGTTCTTTGGTTTCACTTGAAACCGATATGGTGCGAGCACTGCTGCCAAAGAGTGTTCACACCGTTAGTGAGTTTGAAACTCAGTTAGTTAGAAATTACGTGAACGGTGGCAACAGTTATGATGCGATCAGCTTCAGCGTACTGAACTTGATTCTACTCAGTAACGATCGAAACATAGGTATTTCTGACTTACTCATCGCAAAGGTTGTTCAGCAGAAAGAGTGGGGGACTTGTGTTGAACAGTTTAATCTTGTTGGTCGTAAACAAGCAGAGATTCAGTTTCGTAAAGATGTCGATGCTCTGTTAGCAAATTTACAGTGTAAATAGGCTAGCCATCATTTAAATAGACTGACCGCAACAAATTAGATTTACAGTGTAAATTAGAATATTGGATTTACACTGTAAACTGAAGCTCCATATTGAAACCCGTTTTTACCCTGATTATCTGTTACATCATTTCTGTTTCATCTCTCCATGACAGCAGATCATAAAATGTGTAAGTCTTATTTATGAGTCATGTTTGCAGAATCGAAAGTAAGTGATGTGACGCTGATTATTCTAATAATGTGATACTCAGCGCAGAATGAATTATATAGACTGAATAACAACTGAGTCATTAGGGATACTCAATTCGAATGTGGGATAACATCGTTACATTGTCGGAAGACAAGCAACAAGTAATGGCATGTCTGCCAACCGGGACTGTGGTTGACGCAAGCTTTGATAACAAGACGCTGCCACCAACCTTGGAAGCTTTGAATGCATCAAACTATTTTCTTTTCGAAGAAGAGGTGTTGCGTTTCGTTACTCTTGCTAAAGAAGGTAAGGGTGAAGCTTATGAAGGAATCTTGATTGCTGAAGTTCGAAATGCCACTGTTGCGGTCGAACTGTCTGATGATGAGATGTTGGCGAGTCTCGTGGTCACTGGTCCCTACAATGGACACCCACTGCGTGGTAGCGACATCATTCAGTGCTTATCTCTAGCTCAAATAACAAAAGGAATAAATAAGTTAGCGCTCAGAAAAGTTCTGATGATGAGTAGCAAACTTAAGCCCGGGGAAAAGTTTACTCAGCCCGTCGCTAAAGGGACACAACCAGTAAAAGGTAAGGATGCTAAGTTTGCCGCTTTGGTTGAAGACATTACTCGCCAAGTCTTGAAGCCTCGCAGCAAAGACGAAGGCAAGATTGATATGCGAGACTTGGGACAAACCATTACCGTTGGTCAAAATGATCACTTAATGAAACGTACCCCCGCTACCAAAGGTATCGCTGGCTTTACCGTTCAAGGCCGAATTATCCCACCGCTTCCTGGACAAGACAGTTTAATCAAGCCTGGAAAGGGCACTTACATCTCCCCTGAAGATCCCAATTTACTACTCGCCTCACACCCTGGATTGCCCATCATTAAAGACCGAACCATCGAAGTGGATGACGCCTTATGTGTCAGCAACGTCGATGTCTCAACTGGGCACGTTAAATTTAAAGGTAATGTCTTTGTCTCTGGCAACATCGAGCCGGGGATGATCGTCAAGGCGACCGGAAGTGTTACGGTTGGTGGCTTTATCGAATCGGCCGAAGTGCAAGCTCAGGGGGATATCAAAGTCGCGAAAGGCATTATCGGCCACACGACCAAAGAGGGTGAGCCAAAAAGTTGTAAGGTATTCAGTAAAGGCTCTATCACAGCAAGCTACGCACAGAATGCCGAGCTACAAACGGCCAATGACCTTCGACTTGGTGTGCACAGTATGAGTAACGACATTCGCTGTGGTAACAACCTTATCGTGATGGACAGCTTGAAAAAACACGGCACGCTAAGCGGTGGTGAAGCCAAAGTTGGCGGAAAAGTAGAATGTGTCTTCTTAGGTGTTGAGGGAGACACCGCAACTAAGGTACATGGTTTTGCGCGCTACGATGGTTACCGCCAAAAGATAGCTGAGCTGAAGGAAACTTATAAATACACTCAAGAGCAAACCATGGGTGTGATTCGCCAAGAGTTAGAATTTAAGAAGCGCCCGAAAGCAGAGAGAAGCGAAGAGCAAGCCCTAGAAATAGAGCAGCAACGTGAGAAGAACAACCTCGCAATAGAAAACACAAAGTCGCAGCTAGATGCACTCGAAGCAGAGTTTGAAACCAATCTTGCTGAATGCACGGTAGAGGTACACGAAAAAGTGTATACCCGAGTGACGATTCAATTTGGTGATGAGACAGTCACAACCAAGCGGACCCACGGCGGAAGTGTTTTCTCATTCAACCAATACGAGATCCAATGTTCGTTTAAGATGGAGCAAGAGGATATTGCTTTGTAGACTTTTGTGCTGAACACAAAGTGACGTATTGTCTAGGTGTCGATACTGACAAATAGAAAAAGGGGAGTTGATGCTCCCCTTTTGCTTTCTACTGATAATGATTTATTTAGGTGGATTGCGCGTTTTAGCTAACCGCTCTCACTCGGCCTTGTTTAAGGTCTGAAAGAACCTGTGCTTTAGGACCATCTGCAATGATGCAGCCTTTCTCCATTACGATCACTCGATCGACAATGTCCAACATCGACGTTTTGTGTGTAATCAGAATTAACGTCTCGCTTGGTAGCAATTGGTTAAGTTGGTGTTTGATGTGCATCTCTGAACGGTTATCCATAGCACTGGTCGGCTCATCCATCAACAACACTGGCGGACGGCCAAGGAAGGCTCTAGCAATGGCAATTGACTGACGTTGTCCACCAGACAGCAAGGCACCACCTTCACCCACTTGGCGTTCCAAACCTGCAGGATCTTGTTGAGTAAACGCGGTTACCCCTGCACGGTTTGCTGCATCCATCACGTCACGGTCATCCACCAAAGGACGACCTAAAGTAATGTTGTCTCTTACTGAACCGTAGAACAGGTTACTGTCTTGCGGAACACAACCTATATTGCGTCGTACGTCGACATGATGCAGTTGCTCCATATCCGTGTCATCAATACGTACATGGCCTTCTGTGGGCTTGTACAGGCCCATAATCAGACGTTCTAGTGTGGTTTTACCTGAACCAATACGACCAATGATTGCTACTTTCTCACCAGGACTAATATTGAGGGTTAAGTCTCTAATTGAAGCCACTGGTGAATCTGGGTAGTGGAACGTCACTTTATCTAGCGCGATATGGCCCTGAATAATCGGACGGTGAATGTAGCGTTTACCTTCTTCTTGTTCATCAGGCATCGACATCACTTGCTCAATCAGAGTCATTGATGACTTTGCTTGGTTGTAACGAGTCGAAAGCAAAGACAGCTGAACAAGCGGGCCAATCGCTCGGCCGCTCAACATGGTTGCAGCGATCAAGCCACCCATCGTAAGTTCACCTTCTGCAATTAGATATACGCCAAAGATGATCATACCAACGTTAGTACTTTGCTGAACAAAGCCGGCGGTGTTTTGGATGCTGTCAGTGATGCGTCGACTTTTGATATTCCAATTCGCCATGTGAGCAACGGCTTCTTCCCAACGGAATTGGAATTGGCTTTGCGCACTGAACAGCTTAACCGTCTCTAACCCTGCCAAACTCTCGATTAAGTTCGCGTACTTCTGCGAAGCAAGACGAGAGCCTTCCTCAATGGTACGGCGCAGTGGACCTTGGATTAGCAATGCATAGACGATCAAAATGACCACGCCAGCAACGGGAACAAACACAAGGTTTCCAGCCATTAACCAAATTAGCGCTAAGAACATCAGTGCGAAGGGGAGGTCGATTAACGAGCCAATGGTTGCAGAGGTAAAGAATTCACGAATGGATTCGAACTCTTGCAAGTTTTTAGCGAAAGCACCGACAGAAGCAGGCTTCGCTTCCATACGAATCCCCAGTACTTTACTGAACAGTTTGGAGGAAATGAGAATATCGGATTTCTTACCGGCAACGTCAATGAAGTAGCTGCGCATCAATTTGAGCAGCAAATCGAATAGGAACACGACAAAGATACCACTTGCCAGCACCCACAAAGTTTCAAAGGCGAGGTTGGGAACTACCTTGTCGTACACCAAGCGTGTAAACATCGGCGCGGCAATCGCGAAGATGTTGATAAGAATGGAGGCAATCAACACATCTCGGTAGATGTTTTTAGATTCCCAAATCGTGCTCCAAAACCAATGCCCTTTACGTGTTTTTAGAACTTCTGGTGAACGTTCATCATAACGGAACTGTTTCTTTACCAAGAAGTAGCGGCCGATGAATTGTTCTTTCAGCTCTTCGACAGGAATGATGATTGGCACCATTCCGCTTTCCGCAGTAATGATTTCCGCTTCTTGCTTCTCTAAATCGATACTGTTGAGAACGCACGCCTCACCTTGTTTAAGCAATAAAACTGCAGGCAGAATCAGGTGAGGGATCTTTTCTAAGTCGGAACGGTTTTCTTTCGCCACCAATCCTGCTCGCTCAGCTGAACGAGGGAATAGGAAAGGGGTTAGCTTTCCGTCTGATAGTGGTAGCCCATTGATCAACGCTTCGGGCGAGTTAGCTAACCCGTAATACCGGCTAACGTAGATCAGTGAGTTCAATAGTGGATCTTGCATGTGATATAACCCTTACAACTATTTATCAACAATGAAGCCTTGGAACACTTCTACGTAGTTATCAGACAGGATATCTAGCTGAGTCTGAGTTTCTATTCGAGACGCAATGGTGGTGACGCCTAGGTTGTGAGCGGTTCTAGAGATCGACGTTAAGGTGAACTTCTGTTTTTCGTCATCAAGGTTATGTGTGAACAGGTAATCTAGCTTCACATAGCTTGGACGGTATTCGTTGATGTAATCCAGTGATTGGAAGTTACGTCCGTAGTTATCGACACCAAACACCGCTTCAGCGTTGCGAATGGTGTTACACAAGAGTGCCGTGTAGTGCGGAACGTTGATGAAGCAGTTTTCTGGAATCTCAAAGTGCAACAGGTGAGCGATTGAAGCATTCTGTTCAAGCGTCTTACCGATCCAACGGATGAAGCTTGGTTGAGATATACTGCTTGGCGAGAGATTAATAGCGACTGGGCTGGTTACTTCTTTTGCATTGAGCTTTTCAACCATCTTCTCAATAACGTATTGGTCGAGAATGTGGCTCATTTCAAGCTGTTCTAGCGCGTATAGATACTGGTTAGCACCGTAACGCACGCCATCTTTTTCAATCGCAGAGAACACCTCTTGGTGATACGTTTTACCAAAGGCATTGTTTGCAGCCTGCAGACGGAAGGTAATGAGGTCGTTGATGATCGCTTCTTCAACCAACATACGCCATTGTTGTTTGCCCATCACTGCGCCGTGATCGTCTGCGGTTACGTAGCCGTAAGCAAGTTCTCGATTCGCCTTGGCACTTGAGAGTGCGTTATCCACCAGCGACATGATTTCAGTACTGGTTTTACGCTTGTTGCTGTAGGTCACACCAAGAGCAATATGTGGATTCGCAGTGCCTGTTGGGTCTGAACCTAGGCTCTGGATACAGTTTACGATGCTGCTCGCGACAAGTTTCAGTTCGCTCTCATCAATGTTTGGCATGATGAAACCGAACTCGTCACTAGAAATACGAGCGATGGTGATATCTGGAGATGAAATTGAAGCTTGCAGCTGTTCAGCCAGTTGATGAACCAAGGCATCACCTTCTTGATAGCCCTTTTCATTGTACTCTTCACTGATAAACTCCGCTTTAAGTACCGCTAAACCACCTAAGCTCGACTCCTCTAACCATTGAGTTAACTGAGACATGTAGTAAGCACGGTTACCTAGCTGAGATACAGGGTCGATATATGCTCTTTCACGTAACTTCTGAGCTTCTTTCGCTTGGTTTTTAAATGCCAGTTCAACTTGAGTCGACATGTGGTTGATACCATCGACAACCAAGGTGAGATCTTTTGTCTTTGGACGAGCCAGAGGTTCGCCAAACTGATTCTTGGCGATCTGATCCATCTTGGTAATGATCAACGAGAGCGGGCGTAAAGCGCGCTTAAGGATCCAAGAGATAGACACCAAACCGAGCAAGAAGATCGTGCCAAATATGCTCAGTAAGCGGATGAATGCTTGCCAAAGTTGATCGTAGGCAGGGCCTGGGTGACTTACGATCTCGACCTCGGCCAATTGCATCCAGCCACTGGTGATCACGCGGCGGTCATGAACAGGCTCGAACAGGTTTAGGTTGGTAAACCACTCTGGTACGCCAGTTGGCTTTACAGGGTATGAGCGGAGAATGTCTTCACCGCTATCGAGAAAGATCAATCGAACGACTGAGTAAGAACTGCCATCAAACAGGGCGTTGATAACAGACTCCACTGCCACCTTGTCCTTTTCTTCTAGGTAAGGGGCGAGAGCCAGTCCAACAGTATTAATGGTATTACTTACCTCAGAGCGTTGCTGCTCCTCTAAGTATCCACGGGTGGTATTGAATTCGATCATAAAAACTGACGTCATCAGCAGTATGAACACTGCAACCATCCCGACCACAAGCTGTTTATATAAAGTCATTGTACCTACTCATCGTAATTGATAATGGGTTTGTTTAATTTTAGAGAGCGCTCACGTGAACGTAAGTCGTTCCATAAGCTCAATCTTGAAGATTTCCCTGCCAACTTGCCGCTGCCTGCTGCCGACTTGATCAACCAAAGGTTTTTACCGTTAAAACTGTAAATTGGTCTTAGATCTGGGCGTTTGGAACCGCGTTTAATTTCAGGGTTTAAGTTGTCCAAAATTAATGGCTCTGCACTCGGTGTTGAGTAGTAAGCTAACACCATGTGGAACTGGTTTAGTTCCAGTGCTTTTACGTACACTAATCGTAATTTCTTATCTGGGACGCCCAGTTCAAGCAAAGAGAAGTATTTTGCGATTGTGAAGTCTTCACAATCACCGGCGTTGCTGCCTAAAAATTCCAGTGGTGTTGCCCAGTAATCATTCTTTCCCCACAGTATGTTGTCATCGACAAAGTACATCTGGTTGAAGAACTGGTTCACCGACCTGAGCTTCTCTTTTTCACTTAATCCGTCGTATGACGTCATATTTGAGCGCCATGTTGCCACTCGCTTTCCGGCTCTATCGCCGTAGGTTTTGGTCACTGCATCTATCCACCGTTGGTCGCTCTTGTTGAGCGCCACAGAGGTGAAAGAGGTGAGGACCAGCAGCAATAGCGAAATCCGAGACTTCATAGCCTCTGCTCTTGTCTATTTGCTGTGTATTGAAAGGCGTTATCAAACATCAAACGTCATTACTCTTTTAATGCATTGTTTTGAGCGCTTAATAGTGGCTTCAACATGTACTCAAGCACGGTTCTTTTACCCGTGATGATATCGACAGAGGCGGTCATACCTGGAATGATTGGCAACTCTTCGTTCTGTCCAAAATTGTGTTTTTCGGTGCGCACGCGCACGATATAGAAGCTATTGCCTTCTTCATCTTGAGTGGTATCGGCACTGATGTGCTCTAACACGCCTTCTAGACCACCGTACTTAGTGAAGTCATAAGCACTGAATTTAACGATGGCAGTCAATTCTGGGCGTAGGAACGCGATATCTTGCGGGGCGATTTTCGCTTCAACCAATAGAGAGTCTTCTGTTGGTACAATCTCAACGATGTCCATACCCGGTTGGATAACCCCGCCGACAGTATTAATACCCAATGTTTTAACGGTGCCTGTTACAGGAGAAACCACCACGGTACGGTTTACTCTGTCTTCTAGGCCAACGGCAGATTCGGTCATTGCAGAGAGCTTGTCTTGGGCTTGATTGAGTTTTTCTTGTTGTTCGGAGCGGAAGTTCAGTGCGGCGTCAATACGGCTGAGCATGGATTCTTTGATTGCTGAGCGTAAAAGAGGAATTTTTAGCTCGCTCGAAGTCATTTCTCGGCGAGTGTCGTTCACTTGTCTTTGCAGTTTAAGTAATTCAATTCGTGGTACCACCCCTTCATCGGCGAGAGGTTTGGTGATATCCAGTTCTTGGCGAGCAAACTGGTAGCTCTGTTTTAGGTTTCGAACACGCGCTTTAATCTCAACTAGGTCTTGCTGTTTCTGTTCAACTTGTTGATCAAAAACGGAAAGCTGGTTTCTCAGATTATTGAGATCTTGACGGTATTCTGCTTTTTGACGATTAACCAGTTGAGGTTGAAGTTCATAGAATTTAGGTGGGAACGCAAGCTTGCCATAATCGAGAGTGACACTTTTCTTCCATTCTTTTTCAGAGAATTCTTCGTTGATGACAACACTGGTCAGGGAAGCGGAAAGCATTAACACGTTGGCGGTCAAGTTCGCGACTTGTTGTTCACGTTCGCGGAAGTCAGAACGGAATCGTGTGTCATCGATTAACAGCAGTTGTTGACCTTTTTGAACGCGTTGGCCTTCTTTAACTAAGATCTCTTTAACCAAGCCACCTTCAAGGTTTTGTACCACTTGGATCTGAGAGGAGGGGATCACTTTGCCTTGGCCAACGGTAACTTTGTCGATCTCTGCCCATGCAGACCACCCAATAGCAGCAATAAAAAACAGAACGATCACCCACAACATAATTCGCGCACTGGTGGGCGTATTGAGGAGTAGTGCCGCTGTTTTATCATCGACATACTCAAGCTCGGTCTCGTTCAATTTGCTGAAATTTTTCTGACTCATAACAGTCCTTGTTCGCTAAATAAAAGTGCAAGCCTATTGAGTGTATTCTTACTTTTGATAAATGTTAAGATTTTGCTCATTTAAATCTTTGAATTTATATATTTTTTAAGACTTATCGGTTCTTGAAATCTGTTTTATCGAGTTGGTGCTTTCTTAGTTTGTCATACAGTGTTTTTCGCGACACCTGCAGCTCTTGTTGTACCTCTTTTAAACGACCTTGATGGCGATGTAGCGCCTCAATCAAGATAATTTGTTCAAAGCTATCGGTGCGTTGGTTCAACGACTGTTGTTGCTCTTCAATGCTCATATCGAGTTCATTTTGCTCATCAGTATCGCTGTCGAGCGACGGCTGCTTAATTTGAGTCAGCACTCTGAGTTCAGCATGTTGGCGAAGCTGACGAATGTTCTCCGTCCAATGCGTTGCAATGAGTCGCTGAATCTCTTTTTCTGTAATGACGGGTGGCGGCAGTTGATAGCGACTGGCTGCACCACGAGCAAAGTGTTTGAACAAAGAGCCAATATCTTCCGTTCTTTGCGCCAAGGGTAGTAAATTAAATCGGCGCAGTTCACCTGTAATTGTAGTAGGAACTACTGTAGTTGCGATAATGATACAAGTTGCATTGGTCTTGCATGAGTTTTCATGAAGTAGAGTGGGTTTTAGAGCGGCTAACCATAGCCATTGCTGCGAAGTTAACGCTTCTGTTTCATGGATATAGAGTGTTCCACCTTGATGCTTTAAGAACAGTTGCAAAACAAACTGATGGAATGTCGCTTCGTCACTGCGTGGCAAATTAAACGCCGCGACAGGGCAAAGCTCCGCGGTTTGATGACTGTGTAAATCATGGGTGTATTGTGCAGTGACCCTTTTCCCCGTCCCTAAATCACCGACAAACAATAGAAGTGGGTTAGTTTTGGTATCTAGGGTGATCAATTCTCGGCGTAATGCCTGCATTGATGGTGATTGACCAATCAGTTTCGGGCCAACCTGATTTTGCATTGCCAACTCTTTACGCAATAGGTTGTTCTCTTCAACCAGTGCGAGCTTATCTGCGGCTTTTTTAACGGCAGTGAGTAGGGCATCGACCACAAATGGCTTTTCCAGAAAATCGTAAGCACCGGCTTTCATCGCTGATACCGCGGTTTGCACGTCACCATGTCCGGTAAGTACGATGACCTGAAAATGAGGATTTTGGCTCAGCAACTTTTGCGTTAATTGAATGCCATCCATTACCGGCATGTGAATATCGGTGATGACAATTCCGGCTTGCGTGGTATCTATTTTCTTTAATGCCTCAATAGCATTGGGAAAGCCGACGATATCGATACCTTCAATGAGCATGGCTTGTTCTACGGAGTCTCGAATGGCGGGTTCATCGTCGACAAAATAGAGTTTAGGCATAGAGTGCAAAAGCCGATTCCTTAGCTGTAGGTGAGATTAGCAGTAATGTGAAATTCGTTTTCCGTTAACAATAACAACGGCGTGTTAGCGCTTATCGTTATATAACGGGATGTTTAGCGAGAATACCATGCCTGAAGGCTCTAACCGGTTCGCGCTGATCGTGCCGTGATACGCTTCAATAATCCGTTTCGATATTGAAAGCCCTAGCCCTAAACCTTCCGGTTTGGTGGTGAAAAACGGGTCGAACAGCTGTTCTAGCTTATCGTTCGGCATGCCAATTCCGTTATCCCAAATGATCAGCTGACAAGCGTTGTGATGAAGTTGCCATTCGATGCCTATCTGTGGGCTAGCCTGTTGGTCAACGCTTTCCAGGTTTTGTGGCTCCTGCAAGATTTTCTGTTCAAGAACTTGTTGTTGCAGCGATTGAATCGCGTTGTGAATCAGGTTCACTAGTACTTGTTCGAGTTCGGTTGGATGAATCGCAATATTGATGTCATCTGGCACCGTGCTTAGCCTTAGCGTAATGCCTTGCTTGATCATCAGCGCACTGAGAATGCTAGTGGCGTTATTGACCGCTTGATGCAGGTTCGCCACATGATGTTCTTGTTTAGTGACCTTGCGAGTAAAGACTTTGAGTCGCGCGATGATGTCGGTAATGGTGTTGTTGAGGCCAATCATTTTCTCAAGATTGCTTTTCACTAAATCGGTTCGTTCCATTTCCAGTAGCTTTAAGCTGTTTTCACTGTAGGTTCGCAGTGCTGCAAGCGGTTGGTTGATTTCGTGGTTAATGCTGGCTGACAGCTCACCGAGTACCGCTAGTTTCGCGGTTTGTGTCAGCTCTTGTTCTGTCTGTTTCAACTTCGACTGCGACTCTTGGTATTGAAAAAGGGTTTGTTGCAGCTGCTGATTGGATTGCTTCAAGTAGTGGGTACGTTTATCAACGGTTTGCTCTAGGTTTTGGTTGAGTCGGGTCAACGCCACTTTCGCGAGATAAGTCTGGCGCCACGACCAAGCGATGAGCATCACCAAGCTATAAATCACCACGAAGATGACATCGATCTGAAAGATTTTAATAAGTTCAGCTCTGGTCTCTTTTAGTGCGACAACTTGGTACTGGTTGTTGCTGACCGTTGCAGGGTAAAGATTAAAAGCACCAAGCTTGAATAACTGGTTGGCGGTGAGCTCTTTTCGGATTTCATTGGATTGAAGGTTGCTAGATTGATTGGTATTGCTCGCTTCTGACTGAGAGCTTGAAGGACGAAAGGCTTCGATGATCGAAATTTCGCTTTGACCGTATTGGCGTTGAAGTGCGATATCCGTTTGTTGTTGCTGCGTTAATGGCAACAATGAATGGTAAAGCCACGGAGCTTGGCTTGATAGAAAGACCACTTGGTTAGAGTCGAGTACTACGATCTCAAAATCGTCGCTGGTCAGGATGTTTTCGAGATTTTCTAAGCTCACTTTTACGGTGATAACGCCAACAACTTCCTTGTCGATATACAGAGGTGAAGACAGAAAACAACCGCGTACGTTCGAGCGAGCGCCTAGCGCGACATATTGTGTGTTGTTACCTTGAATGGCAGAAGCAAAGTAGGGACGAAACGAGAAGTTCTCACCGACAAAGGTACGAGGCTTTTGGTAATTACTGGAAGCGACCACAGTACCACTCGGGTCATGAATATAGATGGTGTCGGCTTGGCTTTGATTCGACCATTCAAACAGCAATTGATTGAGCTGCGCAGCGGAAATCTTGTCTGCTCGTTGTGTTGAGTCAAAATAAGAGAGCAAGCGAGGGTCATGGCTGAGCAAATCCGGGATCTGTTTGAATTTATCCAATTCAGAGTCGATTTGTAGATTGGCTTTACTTGCTGCTTCATCGAGTTGCTGAGTGACGATTTTTTCTTGGAATTGCACTGCCATAAAGTGGGTTGCGGTCAGCCCTGCAGCTCCCAATAACAATGAGAATAAAACAAAGGGTGTCATTAGGTTAGGCAGTATTTTGGTCACTCGGATCTCAGCTTGTCATCGGTTTGTATAAAGATTATCAATATGATGGAGAGAGTACCGAGATCTTGTTAACACAGAGCACCTTCTGTGAGACAAAACCATGGCTTAGACTTGTGTTTCAAAGGATTACGGCGCAAAATCACAAAAAAATTTAAAGGAGCAAGCAAATGGAACTGACAGATATTCGTCGCGAATACGCTAAGGGTGGATTGAGACGTAAAGACTTGGCCGCAGACCCGATTGAGCAATTCAATTTATGGCTAGAGCAAGCCATTGAAGCGAAGTTGACGGACCCTACTGCCATGACAGTTGCTACGGTTGATGAAAATGGTCAGCCATTCCAACGCATTGTTCTGCTGAAGAATGTGGATAAAGACGGTTTCGTTTTTTACACCAACCTAGGTAGCCGTAAAGCGCACCAGCTTGAGCACAACAGCAAAATCAGTTTGCACTTTCCTTGGCATCCACTTGAGCGACAAGTTCATATTACGGGCACGGCTGAAAAGCTGACGGCTATGGAAAATATGAAGTACTTCTCGTCACGTCCAAAAGAGAGCCAATTGGCCGCGATTGCAAGTAAGCAGAGTAGCCGCATCTCAGCGCGTGGAATTTTAGAAGGTAAGTATCTAGAGCTTAAACAGAAGTTTGCCAAAGGAGAGATTCCTGTGCCTTCTTTCTGGGGTGGCTTCCGAGTTCGTGTGGATAGTATTGAGTTCTGGCAGGGTGGTGAACACCGCTTGCACGACCGTTTCTTGTTCTCACGCCAAGACAACAGTTGGGATATTGATCGCCTAGCGCCTTAGGCTGCTTGATCGCTTAGCTGCTTAACAGATCCAAAAATGCCGTTGATTAGACTGATCAAATCAACGGCATTTTTTTGTCTGCATTTTCAGCTGAACAGTCAATCAGTCACTGTGAAGAACAACAGAGATCTGTTTTTTGAGTAGAGTTTCTGGGATCACTGAGCCCAATCCTGAATCCAACGCATACTCAATCAATTGGCTTTTACTGCGTGCATCAAACTTCTGTTTCAATCTAGCGACATGACCTTCGACCGTTTTGATTGAAATGTTTAACGTCGACGCGATGTACTGTGGTTTCTTGCCGAAAAGCAGTAAGAACAGCACCTCTGATTCTCTCGAAGTCAGCCGCTTTTGCAGCTTAGACACGCGCGGCTCTGACCCCGCAAGCGATGCCTGATCGCCTTTTGTTCCTGTGGCCTGACAAACCCAATGACCGACCTCTAAGATCGCGGTATCGGTAAGCTCTTGGCCATAGAAGATGGTGCCTTGGACGTTGTCGTCGTCATCAAGCCATGGTGTTTTAGTAAAGATATGAGCGTGCCAGCGTCCGTCTGGATAGGGGTGAATATCGAGAATCTTAAGGGTACTGCGTGTATCCATCACATGTTTGTCTTGAGCTCTGAAATCTTGTGCGCACTCCGTGGTTTGACTGGGCATGTCGAAGTCGGTCAAGCCAGTACAAGTCTCATTGGGTTTTAAGCCAATCAATTGGTTGTAAGCAAGGTTGGCGTACACGAAGACCGAGTCAGTATCTTTGCAGCCCCAGCAGCCTGGAAGTTGTTCGAATAAAGAACGATGTATGGAGTTGAGTGGATCTGGCAAGGTTTTATCTCGTGTGTTGCGATGTTGCAATAATATCAGTTTCTTATAGCGCTGCAATGGCAATTAGAGTTTGTACTCTGCTCGAAAAATAGGGGGTGAATGACAGTTAAACAGATTGTTGACTAACTGCTTCAATCACGGGGAATCGATGGGCAGAAAGGGTGATAAACAGGCAAAAAAAAGCCAGCCTGAAGAGGGGCTGGCTAAAGACAAGATATGCCTTGTCGACATGTAGAAGATTTTCAGCTTAATTTACGAGGGTCAGGTAAATTAAACTGAGGCATCAATTTGATACCCAGAGTGACTTACTACTCTATCGACGAATCTACTCCTAGGAGTGCTTATGCATAAGGGGGGAATTCCCCTATAAATGCTGCTCAATGTGATAATTGAGAACCTAGAGTAAATATTTGGGATTCTGAGCCTGTGATTGGGAGCCTACAGCTCTCGTACTACTCGGAATCCTAGATAGTTCGCTGCCGTTGAAGGCGGTACGTACAGTTCGTTAAACACTTTTGCTTCTTCAGGAGAGAAGCTCCACGCGCCACCTTTTGCTAGGCCTTTCTGAACGGTTGTCCATTCCCATACATTACCCACCATGTCTTAGAAGCCTGTAAAATGTTTTTCGTGTTCGTGTTCGTGTTCGTGTGATTGCTTGTGAAGCCCCTAAATTCGCCGGAACGATTGGTTTTACAATGCCCGTAGTTTGTACGCTCTTGATCATCTTTCCGGAGGCATGATCAAGATGATTGCGGTAATGATCTTCTGTTTATGGTGAGGAAATGACTCTCATGATCATTTACAAATTCATCTTGTGCAGATTTCAGAGTATTATTCTCACTATGTCGATCTGAGTACTTTGCTGTCATGCCAAAACCTTTACCCTTTCCAAACCTAGACTTGTCCCCGCTAGGCCTTACTGGCCCTCGCCCTGCGGAGATCATTACTTTGCCTTCGCATATGGATTGTCACGATCACCACTATTCGCAAGTCGTGATTGGTTTAAATGGTCAGGCGGAATTTGAAGTTTGCGGTAAAGGTAATCTTATCGGGCCGGGTCAAGGTTGTGTGGTAACAGCGAGCTCTGATCATGCTTTCGGTGGGGTGGTTGGTCAGTCGGATATCCTAGTGCTCAATATGCCTGTGCCAACCGATGATGACCCTCTAATGTTAGAGAAGATTAACCAGTTAGAATCATCGAACGTCTACTTCCAATTAGACGCGCAAATTCAAAAGCTTATCCATATGTTGGTGCAAGAAATGCAGGCGAGCCCGGATGATCTATTGTTAAGCCGTGCCTGCAATGACACGGTGATCGCTCTGATGCAAAGGCACATATCGGCATTTGAAACCTCAATTAAAGACTCGCGTTTTGATCTTGAAGCACTGGATCGCTACATCGAGCAACACCTCGCGAATAAGATCTCTGTCGCTCAGCTTGCGGGCAGCGTGTTCTTGGGCGAAAGCCAGTTCCATATGCTGTTCAAAGAGCAAATGGGCATTACCCCTCACCAGTATGTTCTTGGTAAGCGTATCGATCGTTCTCGCCGTTTAATTGAACAGGGTAACCTTAGCCTTGGTCAGGTCGCAGAACTGGCTGGTTTCTCCGGTCAATCCTCTTTTACTCACACCTTTTCACGCCTTCAAGGCATGTCTCCATCCCAATACAAAAAGAAAATTTCTGTTAAATAGTGAAACAAAACGGCATATTATTTTAAAGTTTCATATGTGACGTTGTGTTTGTTTTGTTAATAAAGCGAGTTTTTAGCAAAAAACTCGGAGTTTTTGACAAGTAATCCTTATATACTCTAAATACACTGCAGCCATTGTAGAGATCCCGGGCTAATTCCGGGTGTGAGATTAAGGAAAACGCATGTTTACAGCTACTGATGTGTTAAAGCCAGAATTCAACGAGCAGTCGCTTGATGATCTATGGTCGCTTATCTCACCATTATATATGGTGGATGAAACCCAATGGCTAGAGCAACTTCTGCCACTAGCTACCCCTTCTGAGTCTGAAAAGCAGCAAATTACAGACAAAACGACGTCGTTGATTGAGTCTATCCGTGCGGATAAAACATCTATTCAGATGATCGACGCCTTGTTGCTTGAATACAGCTTAGATACTCAAGAGGGCATCTTGCTAATGTGTCTGGCGGAAGCCTTGATGCGTATTCCTGATTCGGCAACCGCTGATGCGTTGATTCGCGACAAACTTAGCGTTGCGGATTGGAAATCTCACCTGAAGAATTCTGACTCGGTTTTTGTTAACGCATCAACTTGGGGCCTAATGCTAACAGGCAAGGTGGTTGGACTTTCATCTAAAGAGCAGAGTGCAGGTCAAGCGGTTAACCGTTTAGTGAACAAGCTTTCTGAGCCGGTGATTCGTAAAGCGATGCACCAAGCGATGAAGGTGATGGGTCACCAATTCGTTCTTGGTCGCAGCATTGCTGAAGCGCAGAAGAACGGTAAGTCTATGCGTGACAAAGGTTTTACCTACTCATACGACATGCTAGGTGAAGCGGCACTGACCACTGCTGACGCAAACAAATACTTCAAAGATTACCTAATGGCGATTGAAGCCGTAGGTCGAGACACTTATGTATCTTCAAAATCGAGCCCTGCGCCATCGGTATCTATCAAGCTTTCTGCGCTTCATCCACGTTACGAAGTAGCGAACGAAGACCGCGTACTGACTGAACTTTGCGACACGCTAGAGCAGCTATTGCGCCGTGCAGTAGAGCTAGATGTTGCAATTACGATTGATGCTGAAGAAGCGGATCGCCTAGAGCTTTCTCTTAAATTATTCGAAAAACTGTACCGCACTGACCTTGTAAAAGGTTGGGGTAAATTTGGTCTGGTTATTCAAGCATACTCAAAGCGTGCGTTACCGGTTCTAGTTTGGCTAAACCGCCTAGCAAAAGAGCAGGGTGACTTAATCCCACTTCGCCTAGTTAAAGGTGCTTACTGGGATAGTGAGATCAAATGGTCACAACAAGCTGGTTTCGATAACTACCCAGTTTACACACGTAAAGAAGCGACAGACGTAGCTTACCTTGCATGTGCGCGTTACCTATTGAGCCCAAGCGTTCGTGGCAATATCTTCCCGCAGTTTGCGAGCCACAATGCTCATACGGTTTCTGCTATTGCCGTCATGACCGACCATAAAGACTTTGAATTCCAACGCTTACACGGCATGGGTGATTCTCTGTACAACCATGCGATGGAAGCTTACCAACAGTCGGTACGTATCTACGCACCGGTTGGCAGCCATAAAGATCTACTGCCATACCTAGTACGTCGCTTGCTAGAAAACGGCGCAAACAGCTCGTTTGTCCACCGTCTAGTTGATGCGCGTTGCCCTGTGGCAGAGCTGACTCAACACCCTGTCGATATGCTTCTGGCATTCGATACATTGCACAACACTAAGATTCCTCTGCCTCCAGCGGTATTCCCTGAGCGTAAGAACTCTTACGGTGTGAACATTGATATCGAGAGTGAAGCGCATCAGTTTGAAGAGCAAGTAAAAGGCTTCTTAAACAATCAATGGACTGCTGGACCTGTGATCAACGGCGAATCTCTTGCCGAAAGCATGATCAAGGCTGCTCAGAATGTTGAACAAGTAACAGCACCTTATGATCGTCGAATTAATGTGGGTCAGGTGGCTTTTGCAAACCTTGATCATGTTTCCGCAGCGATCACTGGTGCAGACGCCGCATTTGCTGATTGGAATGCGACATCGGTTGAAACCAAAGCCGCTGCGCTTGAGAAGCTGGCGGATCTGATGGAAGAAAACCTGGCTGAGCTGGTGGCAATTTGTCATCAAGAAGCGGGTAAGACAATTCACGACAGCATTGATGAAGTGCGTGAAGCGGTCGACTTCTGTCGTTACTACGCAAAACAAGCGAACAACCTACAAGGTTTTGAGCTAAAAGGCTTTGATGGTCTAACTCGAATCGCTTCGCGACAAGGTCGTGGTGTATTCGTTTGTATCAGCCCTTGGAACTTCCCATTGGCGATCTTCCTTGGCCAAATTACAGCTGCACTAGTGGCGGGTAACACGGTTGTGGCGAAACCTGCAGAGCAAACAAGCTTAATTGCAGCTCGCGCAGTGGAATTGATGAATGAAGCGGGTTTCCCTGCTGGCACGATTCAGTTACTACCGGGTCGTGGCGCTGAGATCGGCAGTGCGCTAACCAGTCATGATGCGATTGCGGGCGTTGCCTTTACGGGGTCAACACCAACAGCACAACGTATCAACGTGTCATTGGCGAGTCGTAACGCTAAGCCTGTGCCGTTTATCGCGGAAACCGGTGGTCAGAATGCGATGATCGTCGACAGTACCGCACTGCCTGAACAGGTAGTCCGTGATGTTATTCGTTCGGCATTCGCTTCTGCAGGTCAACGTTGTTCTGCGCTACGTGTGCTTTACATTCAAGAAGACATTGCAGATCGCGTGGTTGGATTGATTCACGGTGCAATGGACGAGTTGAGTGTTGGTATTCCACACCTTCATAAAACCGATGTTGGCCCTGTTATCGACCAAAACGCAAAACAGAAGCTAATGGCGCACTTAGAAAACATGACCAATACCCAGAAGAAGGTGGCTCAACTTTCTTTAGGTACGGATTGTGAACATGGTGACTTTGTTCCACCAAGTGCATTTGAAATCGATGACATCAGCTGTTTGAAAGAAGAACAGTTTGGTCCTGTACTGCATATCGTTCGCTTCAAAGCGAGTGAACTGGCGCAAGTGGTAGACCAAATTAACCAAACCGGTTTTGGCTTAACCATGGGCATCCACAGCCGTAACGAGACAACTTACCGTTGGATCGAAAAACACGTTCGTGTGGGTAACTGTTACATCAACCGTGACCAGGTCGGCGCTGTTGTTGGTGTACAACCATTTGGTGGTCAAGGCTTGTCTGGTACTGGCCCTAAAGCGGGTGGTCCTCACTACCTATACCGCTTTACTGATGTTCATTTCTCTCAATCACAAGACAAGGCATAAGGAGCAGTATCATGGTTCATCAAGTGACAGGTTTTTCTGATGCTTTGTTAGCGTGGGAACAATGGAATCTTACCGATTTTGATCATAAGAGTGCTCAGGTACTTGCATTCAAATCAGAGATCGAAAGCCAATCTACGTCTTTGGCGGCAGTGGCAACTTATCACCTAGAGCAGGCCTCTGCGCTGCTTTCTGAGCAGCACCTAATGGCTGGCCCGACTGGTGAAACAAACGAGCTGTATGCTGCAGGACGTGGTGTGGCTTTGGTGATTGTTGATGATTGCCAAGACAAAGAGCCAGCACTGCAAACAGCAACCGCGATGATTACCGCAGCACTATTAGCGGGTAACAGCGTGCAATTGTGCAGTGATGACGTGCAATTCAACACCTTGATCGCTGATGCAGCGAAACAAGCGAATTTACCGACGAACTTGGTGCAGGTTGCTTCGTACGACGCGGCTCAACAGCTGCTGTCTTGCGATGTACGTAGCGCAGGTTACGTAGGTAACTCACAAACGGCTCAAGCTATCAATTTACAACTTGCTAAGCGTGACGGTGCCATCGTCAGTTTAGTAGCTGAAACGGATCTGACAGCAATGCATGTTGCTCACGATCCACACTTATCGCTGCGTTTCATTACCGAGCGTACGCGAACTATAAATATAACAGCCGTGGGCGGTAACGCGACCTTGCTCGAACTTGGAAGCGAAGCTCACTAACCTTCAGTAACATTGGCTCTAAGCACTTTTGTTTTCTCCATTGTTGGTTTCACCATCTTTGGATTTAACTCATAGTGCCTTGGAGCCTCAATACCTAACTCAATGCACTCGCTTGCCTTTACGGTGAGTGTCTTGCATTGAATTAGGCATGGAAGGCTTTTTACAAATGAGGACTATCAAATGATAGAAAACAGTTTTGCAATAACGACGACGTTCATTGCGTATCTAATTATGATGCTGGCAATCGGTGTTATTGCTTACAAACGTACTTCTAGCTCGACAGACTACTTCCTAGGTGGTCGTTCGCTAGGCCCATGGCCTGCTGCACTTTCTGCTGGTGCATCAGACATGAGTGGTTGGCTACTACTTGGTCTACCGGGTTACGCTTATGCTGCTGGTTTTGAAGCATTCTGGCTTGCTGGTGGCCTGCTAGTTGGTACTTGGGCGAACTGGTTAATCAGTGCTAAGCGTCTGCGTACTTACAGCATTACAACAGAGTCACTGACGCTACCTGAGTTCCTATCTCGTCGTTTCAATGATAATTCTAAGCTGATCCAAACAATTTCTGCTTTCTTTATCCTTTTATTCTTCCTTTTCTACACAAGTTCTGGCTTGGTAGCAGGTGGTAAATTGTTTGAAACAGTATTCGGCCTAGATTACACAACAGCTGTAATCATCGGTACAGTATGTGTGGTTTCTTACACGCTATTTGGTGGTTTCCTTGCGGTATCTTGGACGGATTTGGTTCAAGGTCTGCTGATGTCTGCTGCGCTATTGATTGTACCAATCGCAGCGATGAACGGTGGTCTTGGTCAGCTATCGACTGATCTTCACAACATCAACCCAGAGCTTCTCACGCTATGGAATGATGTGAAAGGTGAGCCACTTTCTGCTATCGCGATCATCTCGCTAGCGGCATGGGGTCTAGGTTACTTCGGTCAGCCACACATCCTTGCTCGTTTCAAAGCAACACGTAGCAACAAAGACCTAACAACAGCGCGTCGTATCGCGGTGGTATGGTCTGCTCTGTCTATGGTTGGTGCAATGCTAGTAGGTCTTGTTGGTCTAATCTACGTGACTAACTCTGGCGCGCCTAAGCTAGACGATGGCGAGAAGATCTTCATGCTTCTTGTGAACGCGATGTTCCACCCAGTAATCGCAGGTATCTTACTTGCTGCAATCCTAGCGGCAATCATGAGTACTGCGGATTCACAACTTCTTGTTTCTTCATCTGCGATGGCAGAAGATCTATACAAGCAAGTACTTAAGAAAGATGCGACGTCTGAAGAGATCGTTCGTGTAGGCCGCTTCGCGGTAATCCTAATCTCTCTAATTGCACTTGTGCTAGCGATGACGCCAGACAGTTCAGTTCTTGGCCTTGTATCTTATGCATGGGCTGGTTTCGGTGCTGCATTTGGTCCAGCTATCGTGTTGAGCCTATACTGGTCTCGTATGAACCGTAACGGCGCTCTAGCGGGTATCGTTGTTGGTGGTGTTACGATTGTACTTTGGAAACAGTTCACGGGCGGTTGGTTCGATGTTTACGAAATCGTACCGGGAATCATCCTATCAACTATCTCTATCGTTATCGTGAGCCTAATCACTGGCGAGCCAGAAGACGAAGTTAAGAAGCAACACGCTGAGTTCGAGAAGAACCTTGTTGAGCTAGACTAATTTACATTGTAAAAATACCAATGAATTAGCAAAAGACATGAACAATAGAGTCACTTCGGTGGCTCTATTTTTTTATGTGAGTACGACCTTTGTCTTATTTCAAATTAAGTTTATTCGAGGTTTTCTGATATTGAAATGGGGGTTTACAATGTAAATCGAAGCGGTAGGATCTTGCGTGAGAAGGGAAAGATCAACTTACTCAATGGCGTGTGATGTCAAAAAATAAAACAGAAAAATGGCTATTTTTTGAACTTGGCGCTCACTTTTGTCATTAGCTCGGTGAATTGTGGAACCGAATTGGACATGATGTGTCAATTGTCAGTAACCACTAAAGACCTATAGGACAAAGGTATGCCTGATCTCTATTGCAAAGGATGTAAAAAAACAACACTACATAAGTCTATAATGAAACGTTGTGAATCAGAGCCCGAGACAGCTTCTGGCCGTATGATGCAATGGACGTCAAAACTATTTAGTGGAAACCTGTACTACGATATGGAAACTCAGCACTTCTGCCGCACGTGCAATTGTCGTTGCGAAACTGGAAGTGCTGTTCCCCAAGTTGGCCTAGCCTAACTCATAGTAAGTGCTTACTAACTTTATTCAAAAAACCTCCGTGCTAGGAGGTTTTTGTGTTTCTAAGCAGCCTTGAGTGCAAGCTCAGCTTCAATGGCATTGCCATCAATCTTCACTTCCCATCCATAGTTTGAGTATTCACTTGCTAGTGCTTGAGCAACATCTTTTGATACCGTTACGTGTGTCCATGAACCAATACCGTAAGGTTTATATGCGAGTTCTTGCGTTTTCATAATAGAGTCATCCTTTCTCTTTGATAATTATATTATTCACTTTGGCCTATATCCTTTCTTTCGTTTCCGGCTCAACTTATTTGTTAATCGGGTCATTTCAATAATAATTTGTTAATAACCAGAGTTTGATTTATAAGGGTTCTTATCTATTTGTATGTGTTTATATCTGGCGTGAATATCATCCGTGCATTTAGTTTTTAAATGTGTGAGCGGGGTTTTCTTCGATCGCTCTTGGTATGGAATATACTGAGCGGAATTTAGAATGTTTAAGGAATGTTATGTCTCAGCATCAGCTCGATCGTATCGATAAAGAGATACTAAGAATTCTGCATATGAAAGGGCGTTTACCTGTTGTTGAACTGGCAAAACAGGTCAACCTTACGACGTCACCTTGCTCTGATAGACTCAAGCGATTGGAGAAAGAGGGCTACATCACGGGCTATCATGCTGAGCTTTGTTCAGAAAAGCTGGGACTCGATGTTCAAGTCTTTATCCATATCCGTCTCGATCAGACTAGCTTTTCGATCTTCGACAAATTTGCCCAAGCCGTGGAAATGATGCCTGAGGTGGAAGAGTGCTACTCACTGTCGGGTGACTTTGACACCATGATCAAGGTTCGAGTGAAAGACATGAAGGCGTACCAAGCGTTTATGGCAACGAAGTTGGGCACCTTGCCTGGTGTGATTCAGACACGTAGTGAAGTGGTGATTGAAGAGCATAAAAAGGGCTTCGGCGTGAACCCTGAGTTGTTGGCAACTCTAAAATAGTGGCCTAATTTCGCTTACCAACGTGATTTAGATATAAAAAATGGAAGCAATAAGCTTCCATTTTTTGTTGAGCGTCAGATAAAGAGCAATCCGATAAACTTGTTCGCCTTAAAGCGTAATGGCCGCAGAGATTAAGCCAATCACACCACCGAATACACCGCCCCAAACCACAAGCCAGCCAAGGTGCTTCTTGATCATGGTTTGAACCATCTCTTTTACAAGCTTTGGTGTCAGTTCATTCAAGCGCTGATCGATGATCGCTTCAATGTTCTCTTTGATTTCGTCCATCATCGCTGGAGATTCTAGCTCTTCTTTGATGGCATTTTTTACCGAATCGCTCTTGCTGATTTCAATCACAGACTCTTGCATCTTCTCAACAAACGGCGCTTTCATTGGCTCTAGCGCTTCAGTACCGCCAAACATTGCCAACATGCCACCAAATTGAGAGTTCTCGATGACATGGACCAGTGAATCGAATGCAGGGTTAAAGTCGATCTTCTTAATCACAGGTTCTAGGTTCAGTGATTGGCCGCCAGACATCTCGCTGCTTAGGAAGCGGTCGATGTTACTTTCAGTAAAGAACTGCTCCATCATCAGTTGTTTGATGGCTGCTTTGAACTCTTCGAAGCGTGCTGGGATAACGCCAGAACCGTATAGGCCGGGTACTTTCTCGAACAACATGTGAATCGCAAGCCAGTTGGTGATGGCACCAGAAAAGGCGAATAGGCCTGCGTAAAGCAAGTATTGGTTTGCTGTCGCATAGCCGCCAGCAAGCAGTGCTAACGCAATAACGTTAGTTAAGACACTTTTGTTCATGGTTGATCTCTAGAAAGAATATTGCGCGCATTTTAAGAAAAAAACGCCAAGAAAAAAACAAAAGGATCGATGAAGTTTATTGGACAGGTAGCAAAGAGCGCCAAATAGCAGGCATAAAAAAGGCTAGCCTCCCCCCGAAGTCTAGCCTTATTCCAGAACGCGCAAGCGAGGCGTCTTTGGTGTTAATGTCATTATATAATTACGACATAACATTCTGCCATGTGTAATTTACCGCTAATAAACAAATTGGTGTGAATCACATCGCACTTTTAAAATAGCACAAAAATTAAGCGTTCGTAGCTTGCTCAAGATCATCGGCAATAAAGCCACCGGTCTGGTGATTCCACAATTGAGCATAGATGCCATTTTGTGTAATCAGCTCTTGGTGAGTGCCTTCTTCAACGATATTGCCTTGGTCGAGTACGATCAGGCGATCCATCGCTGCAATGGTCGACAGGCGGTGTGCAATCGCAATAACCGTTTTGCCTTCCATTAGCTCAATTAAGCTCTCTTGGATGGCCGCTTCTACCTCAGAATCGAGTGCAGAAGTTGCTTCATCGAGAACCAATAGTGGTGCATTTTTCAAAAGAACACGTGAGATAGCGACACGTTGACGCTGACCACCAGAAAGCTTAACGCCACGTTCACCTACTTGAGCATCGTAACCAATGTTGCCAAACGGGTCGGTTAGCGTTTCGATAAACTCATGCGCGTGTGCTTGTTTAGTTGCCGCGTATACTTCTTCGTCTGATGCCTCTGGTCGACCGTAAAGAATGTTGTCTTTGATCGAACGGTGCAGCAGTGAGGTATCTTGGGTCACCATACCTATGTTGCTACGCAGAGAATCTTGAGTAACGCTCGAGATCTCTTGGTCATCAATCAGGATGCGACCACTTTCTACATCGTGGAAACGCAGTAGTAAGTTAACTAGGGTCGATTTACCTGCACCTGAACGGCCAACCAAACCCACTTTTTCACCCGGTTTGATGTTGAGGTTTAGGTTGTTGATCACCCCCTTATTCTCACCGTAGTTAAAGCTTACATTGTCGAAGTTGATACCGCCTTGTGGAACCTCCAGAGGCTTCGCGTCTTTCTTGTCTTCAATAGCAATAGGCTTAGACAGAGTTTTAATGCCGTCAATCACGGTACCAAGGTTCTCAAACAGACCACCAATTTCCCACATGATCCATTTCGACATGCCGTTAATACGCAGAGCCAAGCTGACCGCAATCGCGATTGCACCCACGGTGATTGCGCTATCTAGCCATAGGTAGATAGAGATACCCGCAATGCTGAACACCAATAGATAGTTAGCGAATTCCACGCAGATGTTGAAGCCGGTTACCAAGCGCATTTGGCGGTGCACAGTATCTAGGAAGCCTTCCATGCCTTCTTCGGCGTATTCGGTTTCTCTTTTACTGTGTGAGAACAATTTCACCGTCGCGATGTTGGTGTAGCTATCAACAATACGACCTGTCATCAGTGAACGAGCATCCGCTTGCTCTGAAGACACGTCTTTTAGCTTTGGCACGAAGTGCAGTTGAATACCGATGTAAACGAATAGCCAAATCAGCATCGGAGCCATCAAGCGCCAATCTGATTCAGCAAGCATGAACAGCATCGCCGTGAAGTAAACCGTCACGTAGACAAACACATCGACCATCTTGGTCACAGTTTCGCGCACTGCAAGCGAGGTTTGCATCACTTTGGTCGCGACACGTCCGGCGAAGTCATCTTGATAGAAGGACAGGCTTTGCTTCAAAAGGTAGCGGTGTGCTAACCAACGAATCGACATTGGGTAGTTGCCCAGCAAAGTTTGGTGAAGCAATAGCGAGTAAACACTGATCAAGATTGGCATCACAACCAACAGCAGAATACCGAGCCCCATCAATGTCGATTCGTTGTCTGCTAAGAAAGTGTCTGGGTTGCTTGTTGATAGCCAGTCGACCAATTGCCCCATGTAACCGAACAGCGCGACTTCGATGATCGCGATGGTCATGCTCATCAACCCGAGCAAAATCAATGGTTTTTCGAAACCTCGAGTGTAATGGCGGCAGAATGCCAGTATGCCAGTAGGAGGTTGTATCGGCTCTCCCTTTGGAAAGGCTTCAGTAAAGCCTTCAAATTTCTTGTACATAGATTTCCCTTTATAAACTAGTGCATCTATAAGCGACTGCATCGTTGGTGCAGCTTTGTTTTTATGGTCTTGATTCGAAATTTAACTGTCTTAGTTTGAAATTATATAAGCGCCCATGGGTTCTTATCAGTATTAAGTCATTCGATGGATTTTGTTCTAGCGCCTATTTAGGCACTTGGCTTTAAAACACTAAAACTTTGTCTAAGCGATGCAGGAAAGGTCCAAAGAGTGTCTTTCATGACGCTTATTTTAGATTGAATTAGACAGGAAAAGTTAAGCTGATTTCAAACGTAATTGATTGTTATGCAACGGTGATAATCCTAACGTTAAATGGATTGAATTGTAATCAAAACTCGTGATGGGCGAGAAAATGGAATCAGAATATTTATCCATAAAGTGACTTAACGAATATGCATACAGTTGGTTCTTTCTGATGTGCTGTTATCTTGCAGTAAAAATTACCGATTAATCTAAGATCTGCAGTAATTGTTTGGGATAAATATTCAAATCAATATTCTTTTCAGTGAATCTTGTCGTAACAAGTTGTTTACAATTCTGAAGTAAATAAAAGATAGGGACGGTTGAAATGTTAAACCTACACAAAAAATCACTTCATATCACTAATGTTCAAAACGCCAATTGCGTTGTTATGGTGCCACCAAAAGAGTTTAAATTTAACGAAGAAACAGCACGTGATAACGAATTTCAGCACAGAGTTAATCTGACCGAAGCTGAGGTGAAAGTAGAAACGATGGCCGAATTTAAAGCTATGGTCGCTTCGTTGCGTAAAGAAGGTGTGCAAGTTGTAGAGTTTGATTACCCAGAATTGGGCGTTGAAACTCCGGATGCTGTTTTCCCAAACAACTGGTTCAGTACCTGTAGTGATGGAAGCTTATTCACGTTCCCTATGGCGTGTGAAAACCGTCAGAATGAAGTTAAGCCAAATGCTCTTATTGAAGCGTTAGAAGCGTCGGGTCGCATTGTTAACCATAGCGAGTCTCTAGAGTCTTACATCGCGCAAGGTTCTTATCTAGAGAGCACGGGCGTGATGGTGATCGACCATATCAACAAGACCATCTACGCTGCGCTTTCTCAGCGTTGTGACCGCGAAGTGTTAGAAGATTATGCGAAGCGCATTGGTTATTCTCGCGTGGTCTCGTTCCAAACGGCATTACCGTCTGGCCAACCGATTTACCATACCAATGTGATGATGGCGATTGGCGATAACTTCTGCGTGATCTGTGATGAAGTGATTCCTGAGTTTGAACGCCGCTTTGTGGTGAAGTCGCTTGCTAAAGATAAGCAGGTTATCTCTATCTCAATTGATCAGATGAACCGTTTCTGTGGCAACATCCTGCAGCTTGAAACCGTGAATGGCGACAAGGTGATCGCGATGTCTCAATCGGCTTACGATGCGTTTTCTCCAGCCCAGTTAGCTCAGCTTTCGACGCATGGAAAACTGCTGCCATTTAACGTGAAAACGATTGAAGACATTGGTGGTGGTTCGGTGCGATGCATGTTGGGTGAGGTGTTCCTACCAACACGAGTTAATCGCTTGTAACAAGTATAGAAAGTATAACAAGCACTCACTTTCAGTAATGAATCTTTGAATACCACTCTTATCGCAGAGTGGTATTTTTGTTTTTGTCTTTCACATATAAGAGAACAGAGCTCGATACAGGAGTCAACGCGCAAAAGCTAATGGAAATAAGCTATGAAGCGTCCTTAAAAGCTCTGTGTTCGATGAACTGAGCTGACAGTGTTACGACTTCTTTGGAGTAGACGAGCGCCGTGTGGTTGAGTTTGAGGGCGTAAGTATCCGTTGCTCCTCTCAGGTTGGCGTCTTCGAGTGTGACTGTGCCATCGCCCGGGTTTCTTCCCAGAACAATACGTCCGACTCCGGCGTCGTAGGTACCTGTAATCACGCCAATCGGCACATCAATATCGTAGTCACCCAGGCCATCGCTTAAGATCATTTTGCTCGAACCAAATATAAAACCAAGCCCATGATTCGACAGTGTTTTGGCGATAGTTGCCCCATTGTGCGGCGTCCCTGCGGTAATAATGCAGGTGTCGGCAAAATTGGGCTGATAAAACTTAAAGTAGTGACGAATGAGTAAGCCACCGAGTGAGTGACCAAAGAAATAGACCTCATCGTATTCATTAAAGCGAGCATTCACGAAGCGATTGAGGCGTTTGGCTGCAGAAGGGAAACGCAGCGAGTTGTAGGCAAACTTGTGCGTTGTAAAGCCGCGTTTTTTGAAGTTTCTATCCAGATACTGCATGATCAACGCAGGCATATATAGACCATGAATTAAAACTATATGTTTGTTTTTATTATTCATTTTTGTCCTCCGTCTGATGATGTCCCCAGTATATTTAGTCGCAATTCTAAACTCAATAAAACTTGCTACGAATGAGACACAAAAGGCAGAGGTGTAAGTTATAAACAGTGCGTTCGTCATAGAGAAAAGGTGGGTTAGTCAGATCTCACTCCACCATACACATCTATGGTTAATCCGCCTTGTTTGGCGTAAGTATTGGGTGTTAGACTTTTTACCTTATTGAAGCTTCTCTCTAATGTCCTTTATCGCCAAGTTTTGCAATCCATGTCGAACTAAGCTCTTTTAATATCTTACGAATCAGTTCGCTGTGTCTATCTGTTTGACTTGCCGATATCTAAGGCACCAGTAGATCTTATGATTCTGAATTTTCAGTTTTGGTTAGCTCAGTATCACCTGCTTCACTTTTTGCTTCCGGTTCAACCAAAACTTTGATTACGCCTTTTTGTAGGATCAGGTTATTAGGGTAGGTGATAATGTTGCCCGAACTGTGTCGAAGAATAACATGGAACATGGTGATATCGATGATCACACCGCTGATGTCTTCGTCTTTCTCCGCGACTCTTACTCTGTCGCCAATGCGATAAGGGAAGACGAAAAATATTAGTACGCTGGCTGTGAGGTTACTTAGAATCGACCATTGCGCGAATAAAGCGACACCCAGCACCGCAAATATCGAAGACAAGAACAGAGAAATATCACCAAAACCCAAGTTAAGAACAATCGTAAACACAGCGATGAAGAGTAGAAACAGAACAATATTGAAACACTTAATCACGAACTGCTTTCGCTTCAATTCGACACGTTTATTTTCCGCTAATGTTTCTATCCAGTTCTTACCTAAGCGTTTGATCACCCAATACACAGTGATAAGAAGTAAACCTAAAACTACTTGTCTAAGCCACATATTGGATTGCAAAAACTCAACCATTAAATAAACCTCAATTTTTTCAAAATAACGACCTCTGCCGCTATGACCACGAGCAGCCCAACGCAAAATAGTGGAAATGCTATCGGGTTATCTGTTCCGGGTATCCCAGCGATATTGACACCCAGTAAACCGGTGAAAAACCCAGCAGGGAGGAAAATACCTGCAATGATAGAAAATAGGTACGTATTTCTATTCATTTTTTCAGCTTGTTGCTGACTTAGGCTCGCTAAAAATACATTAATTTGTTCGATGTAAAACTCAACAGACTCGTTAATTCTCAGGATGGTATCAAGGCTGTTCTTTATATGACTGTTGTGCTTACTCAATGGCGCAGGTAGGTCACTCATTAAATCTTCAAAAACGTATTTCTGTGGCTTCAAATAACGCCTTAGTCTGAGTAGCCTTGAATGTAGAGCGTTAATGGATCTTATGTCGATATTGGATGTAGATTCTAACTCGTCAATTAATAGTTCGACGGGTGCTAGGAAGGTTGAAATACTGTGGTTGATTCCACGGATCATGCCCAACAACACATCAGGTAATGATGTAGGGCCTTGGTTTTGTTTGAGATCAGATATCAGATTACTGACCGCTTTTGAAGGAACTTTACGTGTCGATATTAAAGTGCCTTTGTACCATAAGATGCGTAGGCTAAGCATGTCGTCAGGGTTAGCACCTTCGTTTAGATTAATGCCTCGCAGAATCATCAAAAAACAGTCGTGGCCAAATTGTTCGAACCGAGGGCGGGTGTCATCGGTGAGTAATGAATCGATGATGGCATTTGGAACCGTATTACTGTGGAGCCATTCTCTCAAACCGTCAGCATCTCTTTGGCAGTGATACCAAGTTGATTGCTCGAATGAGGCTGGGCTGGTGGTGTGTTCATGTGCCACCCCCTCAGAAAATTGCCAGCTTGAAATTATGAAAGCGTCCATTCATTTGTCCTTAATGATATGACGTAAACATTGATATTATGCGCCATTCAGGCGCGGTATTGAACTGAGCTTAATCGTGGTAAGTTCAATGAGCGATGTGAGTGAGATGAAGTCTAATAAGACATGTTGGTCTTTGGAGTACGACGGACTCTTCCATTATTGTCTCTATTAAATGTAGCTCATTGTTTCGTCGTTATAAATTAGCACTCTGGCTCCATGTTAGCGACGAAAAAAAGAAAAGACCGAGGTCTTTTCTTTTTAGGGGAAGTTGAGGAGAGCTTGTTCAGGCAACTCGAGTTTTCCGATGGTTTACATAAGTAAAAGCACTACCGACACGCAGCAAAAATGTCTTGGTTTTCTCGGTATTCTTTGGTTTGTACATCCATTAGGCCGAGTAAAGAGTCGAACAGGTTATCTTGGGAGAAGCTCTGTTCTTTGCCTGCCTTTCTTAAGCAGGTCTGGTTTATCCCTTTCTGCTCGGCGAAACCATCAGACATCCACATTATCATAGGCACATGGGTTTGCTCTTTCGGTGCCAATGAATAAGGCATGCCGTGTAAGTAGACGCCATTTTCTCCCAATGATTCTCCGTGATCGGAAATGTACATCAGCGCAACATTGTACTTATCGGTGAGTTTCTCTAGCTTCTGAATAGCCTGTGATAGAAAGAAATCTGTGTACAAGATGGTGTTGTCGTAGGTGTTGACCACTTGCTCTTTGGTGCAGTTTTCGATATCAGAACGTGGGCAGTCTGGCACAAACTTCTTATGATCTTCTGGGTATCGCTCAAAGTAAGTTGGGCCGTGAGATCCGGAGATATGATAGAAAATGATGCTATCTTGTTTAAGAACTTGAGTATCTTGTTCGAAGTTCTCTAGCATGGCTGTGTCATAGCACACATCTTTATTACACAGCGGGTCGCTGTCTTTGGCGACGAGAGTCATCTCTTTGATTCGATGTGCGACCGCCTTGTCTCCACCATCGTGCTCTCGCCAGATAGAGTGAATGCCCGCGCGGTTCATAATGTCGACTACGTTATCTTGGTTGTAGGCTTTGTCGCGATCGTAGTTGCTTCGGTTCATGTTAGAAAACATACACGGCACAGAAACCGCAGTGGCTGTTCCGCACGACTGAACATCAGAGAAAAAGATCGGATTATAGGGTTTGGTATGAGCATTGGTTTCTTTCTCATAGCCATAATATTGGTAGTTATATACACGTGCTGTTTCACCAAGAACAAACACCAATAAGGTCGGTTTGGTTGCCGCTTTTGCTTGTGGCTTGAGTTGAGCATCTAATCCCAATTCTTGATAGGGGATGGGCTGTTTGATGTAGGTGTTATTGATGTATTTGACTGTTGATGCTACGTATTCGGTCGGAATGATCATCTTTTTAAGATGAGAGTTATTACGACCAATCGACACATAATCTTTGTAAAACAACCCGGCAATGATGGCAATGACGATCAACGAAGAGAGCAATCCAATCGCCTTCCCAATAGCAAAATCTTTCCAAGATTCTCTTTCAAGATCCGTAAATAAAAGCAGCAGTGACGGGACTCCTCCCATCAGAACAAACCATAAAATAGAATAGCTGCTTAGGTAGCTAGCAGCCTCTCCGCTGTTGGTTTCGAAGACGTTTTCTATCATTCCATAGTCTACAAAAATGCCGTAGTTGAACATGCTGTAGCTGACTAAAGAGGAAGTAAGTAGTAACAAGATAAAAAAAGCTTTGGCGAATATCGGCCAGTTGAATACTTGAAAGATAAAGTTGAATGCGGCGAGAAAGAAAAATGGGATCGAGATGATAAACCCAATGCTTTCGGCTTGTGAGGCACTAAGAATATTGAACAGTTCGCGTGAGATAGGCAAGTTAATGACAAGCAGGTAATACACTGCCAAAACGAAAGGGAGTTTGTTTATCGACATGTTTAAGCGTGGTAGATTCATAGGTCTTGTCTTCCTGTGTCACTTATCCCTTTATTTTAGTCTCGCTACCAAGAAAGCTCTAATATCAACGCATAAAGCTCAATCAGTGATGGTGAGCGATAAACTGGCTAAAGTGAAATGACGCTAAGGTGTGTAGATACAAAAAATTTACTTTACTGAGTGACCTTCATGACAAGGTGGAACAGCAAAGTGAATTAGTATGTTCAGCTTATTCTATGTGGTTCAATCACATTAGAAGTTGTATGAACCACCGAAGCTAATGCTTTTGAAGGCAAGCGTGTGGTCACCAGCTGATATCTGAGAGTTCTTAAATTGGACCGTGTCGTCTACGCTTACTGCATCCGCTTGCGAGATTAAGCGTAGCGTTAGGTGTTCGATTGGCGTGTATTCAACACCTACACCAAAGTGGAAACCCGTACCGCTGTCATCAGCGTAACCAGCACTCTTATTTGCGTTTAGGTCAACAGAGCTTAAACCAGCCAATACGAATGGGCGGATTGTGTTGTCGAATGTGTAACCAAGATTTGCTGACAAAGAAACAGACGTCGGAGACAGCTTTTCAGCGCTATTTTTGTAGTTTGCGTAATCTGTGTAGCCAAGTTCAACACCTACGATACGGTTGAATTGGTAGCCGCCGTATAGGTTGTAGCCCATGCCATCTGAATCTAAGCTACCGTGACCGTCTGTGTCAGAATCTTGGTAGACACTAAGTCCGCCACCAATGTACGCACCGCCGTCAGTACCTGCTGCTAAAGCTGGAAGAGAAACTGCGCTGATTAAACCCAGTGCTAATGCTGATTTCGTTATCTTGTTCATCTTTGTTACTCACTCTTAAATGTCATGCCAGTATCAATAATTTTTATTTTGCGACCTTTCGACCGTTGGTGAGTATTATTCCGTAGTCTTGTATGTATTACTGTATGGCTTTGTAAGCTGAATCGTTACATAGTAGAAAAAATACACATCAGGTTGCTTAGTGAGTCAGGCTGTTTAAAACAAGGAATAAACATGCTAACGAAACAAAACACAGGTTTGGTGGTTGTGGACGTACAAGGCAAGCTCGCACGCCTTGTTGATGAGAGCGATACGCTGATTGCTAATTGCGGGAAGTTAGCTCAAGGAGCGCAGGTTTTGGGGCTGTCAATTATTCGTTTGGAGCAGAACCCAGAGAAGCTAGGTGCTACAGTCGACGAACTTAATGACTTGCTGAATGATGCAAAGCCGATACCTAAATTCACTTTCAACGCGTGTGATGAGCCCAAGTTTGTTGAGGCGGTTCAAGCCAAGGATGTAGAGACTTGGTTAGTGTGTGGTATTGAGGCTCATATTTGTGTTTATCAAACCGCAATGGGGTTGTTGGAACTTGGGTACAAGGTTCAGGTAGTTGGCGACTGTGTTAGCTCACGAACGGCACTCAACAAAGATCTGGCAATCCGTCGACTAATGGATGCTGGTATCCAAATCACAGGATTAGAAATGAGCTTATACGAGCTTGTGAAAGACTGCCGCGCGCGTGAATTTAAGCTCATTCTATCCTTGATTCGTTAATCACCGAGAGGCTGTCTATCGCCACCGCCTCGGTAAGAATCGAGCGCAACTTTCAAGCGACGCAGTTTGTCGCGCGAGCGGTTCTTGTGATTGACTGCGATTCCCATAGAAAGCACATCCACTAACGCCAACATAGCGTAGCGAGAAGCCGACGGCTTGTAGATGAAGTCGGTTTCCATATGCTTGATGGGTAACAAGATATCGGCAATTTTTGCTAGCGGTGTATCTTGTGGGGTAATCGCAATGATCTTGAGTCCGTACTGTTTCGCCAGCTCTGCAGTTTCGGTGATCACAGGCGTGAAACCGGTCGCGGAGATCATCACCATTACGTCATTAGCATCTGCCGTGGCAGCAACCATACGTGACATCAAGCCATCGTTGTACGACACCACTGGGTAGCCTAAACGAAACAGTCGATGTTGCAGCTCTTGAGAAGCAATGGTTGAACCACCACCCATACCAATAGCAATGATCTGTCTGGCGTTATGCAGCCAACTGACTGCGGTTTCAACGTCTTGCTCTTTGAACAAGGTGCGGTTGATGTCTAGGCTTTGCTTGATCGATTCGTAGATACCTTGATAACCCGTTTGGTCAACCGGTTCGAGGATAAAGCGCTGGCCAACGGTTAGCGTCTGAGCCAACTTAATCTTCATATCACGTACGTTGCTGCAACCGATCGCTTTAGCAAAACGTGTAATGGTGGCTTCACTCACTTGAGCGCTTTCAGCAAGCTCTGTGATGCTGGCATTGGCAGCAAAATCAATGTCGTCCATGATCAGCTTAGCGACTTTTTTCTCTGCATCACGAAGAGCGGGAAAACGCTCCGTTATCTGTGAAATGATATCTACTTCTAAACTCAAGAATCCTGATCCTTTGTTGATGGGGCTAATCGTTATCACCTAGTTATTAAGAACCTAGCTCGTAAGAAGTAAGCTCTTTAGCTTTTTAGCCATTTAGCCGTTTAAAACTAAGCGTTAGCCCCGTTAGTATATCTTATTGTTTCGCTGATTCTAGCTTATTGAAAAATCGAACTAGAAGCAGGTTTCCACCCAGTTTGTTACCTGATGGTCGTCATCGCTGATGGCAATGTGGCGCCACTTATCGAAGGTTAAACACGGGTGTGAGGTTGAGAATGCAATCATGTCGCCCACTTCAATTTCAGAAGAGCCGTCCGTTTCAACAAAGGTATGCTGATCCATCACGGCGGTCGCAGTCAGCCCTTTCACAGAGATAGCTTCGCCATTGCGATAGCCGCGTTCGGCAATAGGTAACCCCGCATCAAAGGCCACATCACGCTTGCCTAGCCCAACAACTAGTTTGGTCGGTTCTGGGCGAGAGATTACATACGCCCATACCTCAAGTGCCGATTCCAGATCTCCACCCAATTCGCACGCGTAACCTTGGTTTACTTGGGCACGCTGCAACACCTTGCTTTGAGCGTCTAGGTAGATACCTGTGTCGTGAATCGCGTAACAGCCCGGGCGGATGATCGCCAAGTAATCGGTTAGGTTCGCTAAACATTCTGCAACCACGTCATACCAAGCCGAACCTGCACCAGTGATGATAGGTTGACCGGTAATTAAACCGTCTGATGCGAGGCTTTCGACCGAGGTCAGCGCTTGGTTTAAGAAGGTACGAATGTCTTGCTCGGCATTGTCGCCATGAATCACGCCCTCATACACCTCAATACCCGCTAGCGAAAGTGCAGGCGTATCTTGAATGGTTTGAGCCAGTTCTAAAACTTCTTGAGGTGAACGACAACCACAACGGCCACCCGGAACACCAAACTCGATTAGAGCTTTTAGCGTCTGCTTTTTGTTGGCGAAGTATTGGTTGAGTTGCTGCACGTTTACCGATGAATCCACACAGCAATAGAAATCAACGTCGAACTCACTAATAAGCTGTTCGATGATCGCCATGTTGGTTTTACCTACCAATTGGTTAGCCATGATGATTCTTTTTGCGCCTGCCATTGCTGCAATTTCTGCTTGTGCAGGTGTCGCAACGGTAATTCCCCAAGCGCCATTTTCTAGCTGTTGACGGAAGAAATCAGGCGTCATCGATGTTTTGCCATGTGGCGACAATTTAACCTGATGATGATCGGCGAATGATTGCATCCAATTCAGGTTATTGGTCAACGCTGATTGTTTGATAATTGCTACCGGAAGCGAAATGTCTTCATCAACCAGTCGATAAACACCGTTCTCAGATTGTGATACAGCTCTCCCTTTTTGGCCTTTTTCAGTCAAGATGAAACTATCTTTTTGATACTTTATAACATCTTTTTGTGCAGGGTTATGTTTCATTGCTGATTCCTAACATGATTTAAGTGGTTGTTATTTAATGTTTAAATATATCTGTAATGTGTTTTGTGATAGAAACTATCACACAAATTAAAATATTATGTGTGTTTTGTCACTGAAAATAATCGGCTGGATTTCTAATATAGCTCCATCAACAAAGTGGATTGAGAGAGTGAGAAATGTTGTTCGATACGATAATTAAAAATGTAGAGGTGTTTGATGGCACCGGCGAACAATCGTTTTGTGCCGATGTAGCAATCCGAGATGGAAAAATCGCCGAAATTGGCAAAATCGATCATGAAGATTGCAGCCAGTTGGTTGAGGGAGCAGGCTTAGCATTGGCTCCTGGATTCATCGATGTACACACACACGACGATACCAATGTTATTCGTTACCCTGACTGCCTACCAAAGATCAGCCAAGGTGTGACAACCGTGATTGTTGGTAACTGCGGTATCAGTGCATCACCTACAGTTTTGGCCGGCGACCCACCAGACCCAATGAATCTTTTAGGCGCGCAGGTTGATTTCAAATACCCAACCTTTGCCGCGTATGCACAAGCAGTGGAGCAGGCGCAACCAGCGGTGAACGTAGCAGCGTTAGTTGGCCACACCACACTGCGTAACCAAGTGATGGACGACCTACAACGCACCGCAAGCGAAGAAGAAATTGCAGCAATGCAAAGCAACCTTGATTTAGCAATGGAGCAGGGCGCATTAGGCTTGAGTTCTGGTTTGGCTTACGCAAGTGCGAAGCAAGCCAACGCGAATGAGGTGATGCAGTTAGCCAAAGTGCTGTCTAGCCATGGCGGCATCTATACCACGCATATGCGTACCGAATTTGAAGAGATCTTAAGCGCGATGGAAGAGGCGTTTGAGACAGGCCAATACGCGAAAGTACCGGTTGTTATCTCTCACCTTAAATGTGCAGGTGCAGGCAACTGGGGCAGAACTGTTGAAGTGCTTGATTTGATGGACAAGGTTTCAGAGCACCAAGATGTGTCTTGCGACTGCTATCCATACTCAGCGAGCTCTTCGACATTAGATCTGAAACAGGTGACAGACGATTTCGACATCTTCATCACTTGGTCTAAAGCAAAGCCTGAACATGCAGGCAAAACGCTTAAGCAGATTGCTGATGAGATGAACCTACCACTGATGGACGCAGCAAAAGCGCTTCAACCAGCCGGTGCGGTTTACCACTGCATGGATGAGAACGACGTAAAGCGCGTATTGAAATACAAGCTGACCATGGTTGGTTCTGATGGTTTACCAAATGACCCGCATCCACATCCAAGATTGTGGGGCACTTTCCCGAAAGTCTTAGGCCACTACTGCCGAGATGAAAAACTGTTTGCGCTGCCAGAAGCGATTCACAAAATGACCGGAATGTCTGCGAAGCGCTACAACCTCGCGGGAAGAGGTGAGATTCGCCAAGACGCATTTGCCGATTTAGTTTTATTTGATCCAAAGAATATTAAAGACACAGCAACATTTGAAAATCCTATGTCAGTTGCTGAGGGAATCGAAAGTGTATTTGTAAATGGTGAGTTAACTTACCAAAAAGGAAAAGTGAAAAATAATCGTTCAGGCGTTTTTATTTACCGTAATTAGAATTTAATTATTTTATTAGATATACAGTAATAAGAAAACGACGAATTAATTTAAATATATTGGAACAGAACCAATATTATCTATAAAGAAGTGGAGTTAAAAAATGACTATTAAACGTTACGGTGTTGAAGGCGGTACAGGTACAGGCGGACAACATTTACCATTTGCACGCGCAACTGAAGCGGGTGGTTTCCTATACGTTTCTGGCCAGACACCGATGACAGATGGTGAAGTGGTAGAGGGTGGCATTGTTGACCAGTCTCGCCTAGCGATCCAAAACTGTGTCGATATCATGACTGAAGCGGGCTACGGCCTAGAAGACGTAATGCACGTAAAGGTTGTGCTAACGGATTCTCGTTACTTCCAATCTTTTAATAAGGTATTCAAAGAGTTCTTCGGTGCTAACCCACCGGCTCGTATCTGCATGGTCTGTGACCTAGTGGTAGACGTGAAGGTTGAAGTAGATGTGACTTGCTACCGCGCGGATCGCGTTTAGTAATAACCTAATCACAATTACCTACTTAGAGAGTATTAGGGGTTAGTCATCCCTGTTATTATCCTTTAATACTCTCACCCTACATTTATAAAAATTACTTTAATTAAAATAGATAAAATCAATAAAGTAATTATATGAAATATAAAAATGAATGAATCATAAATAAAGTTCAAGAATGAACTTAATATTTCACTGAGAGGTGTCAAATGAACAGCACACTTTTTCTTACAGGCTTCGGCGTGTACGTATTATTTTTAATTTGGTTAGGCTGGTTTGTCTCGCGTAATCAAAAATCTGGCGAAGATTTCTTATTAGGTGGCCGTGGCCTGCCATTATTCTTAGTATTGGGTACAACCGTCGCGACTATGGTCGGCACGGGCTCAAGTATGGGTGCGGTTGGCTTCGGCTACGCGAATGGTTGGGCTGGTGCTCTGTACGGCATTGGCGGTGCTATCGGCATCCTATTGCTAGCCCTTTGGTTTGCTCCGGTTCGTAAACTGAACTTCATGACCATGAGTGAAGAGCTGGCTTACTACGTAGGCGCTAACCGAATCGTGAAAAACGTGGTTGGCCTACTTATCTTTATCGCGTCAATCGGTTGGTTAGGTGCGCACATTCTAGGTGGTGGCATGTACCTAGCGTGGATTGCAGACATCGACCTTAACCTTGCAAAAATCATTATTGCTGCAGCTTTCACTATCTACGTTGTTATCGGTGGTTACACAGCGGTTGTATGGACCGATACGATTCAAGCAATTATCCTTTTTGCGGGCTTCATCCTAATGGCGGTAATGTCTGTTGATCACATCGGTGGCATGGACAACCTTTACGCTGCGATGGACCCTGCTGCTACAAGTTTTTTAGCAATCGATAAACTGGGCATTCTGCCTGCTGTTTCTCTGGCTGTGGTTATCGGTGTGGGTGTACTTGCAACACCTTCATTCCGTCAGCGTATCTACTCTGGTAAAGATGTTTCAACTATCCGTCGCTCGTTCGTTGCTTCTGGTGTGTTGTACCTTTTCTTCTCTATCATTCCAGCAATCATTGGTATGGCTGCACACGCAATCGACCCATCATTGGATAACCCGAACTACTCGTTCCCTTACGTAGCTGCAACGGTTCTTCCTGTTGGCGTAGGCATGATTGTTCTTATCGCAGGCCTATCTGCAACCATGTCGAGCGCAAGCTCAGATGCGATTGCCGGTGTATCTATCCTACTGCGTGACGTGTACGTGATGTTCACAGGCCGCGTACCAAACAAAGAATCAATGTTGAACTACTCTCGTCTAGCTTTGGTTGTGGTGATTGGCTTCGCACTACTGTTCGCACTGACGTCAAACGACATCATTGGCTACATCACTAAGATGATTTCAACGGTTATGTCGGGCATGTTTGTGTGCGGTATGTTGGGTAAATTCTGGAAACGCTACAACTGGCAAGGTGCGCTTGCAACACTAGCAGGTGCTTCTGTAGCTTCATTCGTAGTAATGCTAAACGCTGACTACACAGCCTTCTGGGGCAATCCTGTAATCCCATCATGTCTGTTTGCTCTAACGGCAGGTGTGGTTGTGAGCCTAGTGACTCCGGCTAACCAAGTAACACCTGAAATGGCAAAAGCGATTCTTGATGACGAGCGTGCTCTGATGGAGATGGAAATGTCTGAGACTGGCGTACTTGAAGAAGAAGCGGCACCTCAACGTCCTGCAAATCAAACAAGCTAAACCTAGTCTCCACAACTGGTTTGCTTAATTCAGGTCCTGCTTAGTGGCAGGGCCTTCTCCCACATATATCTCTCTATTTTAGGATCGGCTATGCCTGCATCTTCTCATTTCAATATTGCTTTCTTCGGCGAATGTATGGTCGAAATAAGCGGCTCTCCATTAACCAAAAAATTTGGCGGTGACACGCTCAATACCGCGCTTTACCTTTCTCGCTTAACCCAACATCAAAACCTGTCTGTTCATTACGCGACTGGTTTGGGTAGCGATGAACTGTCTCAAAACATGATTGATAGCTGGCAACTAGAAGGCATTCAAACCAATTTCGTTGAACGTATTCCAAACAAGTTGCCCGGTTTGTACATGGTAGAAACGGACGAAACGGGTGAGCGACATTTCCACTATTGGCGCAATGACGCGGCAGTAAAATCTTACTTTCAAACTGACGACCTGAATAAGCTTGAAATCGCGCTGACAGAGAAACAAGTCGACGCGGTTTACATCAGCGGTATCAGTATCGCGATTTTAGATGACACCTCACGTGAACGTCTGTTGAAAGCCATTGGTGTGTTCTCAAATCAAGGCGGAAAGCTGATTTTTGATAACAACTATCGCCCGCAACTTTGGACGACTGAACAAGCTCAGCATTGGTACGCCAAGTTACTACCATTGGTCGACATTGCACTGATTACCGAAGACGACGACCTGCTGGTTTGGGGCAATGGCGAGATCGTTCAACAACGCTGCCTTCGCTTAGGCTGCCAAGAGATCGTCATCAAACGTGGCTGTGAGCCATGCAAGATTGTTCAAGTTGAACAAGGCGATGTTGTTGAGAGTTATGTATCCGCGACTCGTGTTTCTAACGTGGTCGACACCTGCGCTGCGGGCGATTCATTCGCTGCGGGTTATTTAGCTGCGCGTCTTACTGGCGAGAGCGCCACCGACGCAGCCGAATTTGGCCACCAACTGGCTTCCATCGTTATTCAATACTCTGGCGCAATAATCCCTATGAGCGCTATGAGCCAACTGATTAAAAAATAAAAACCGGAACTATTATGTCTCAAGAAATGATCAACACACTTAAGCAGTTCAAAGTTATCCCTGTTATCCAAATCAACAAGGTGGAACATGCGATTCCACTAGCAAAAGTGTTGGTAGAAAACGGCCTGCCAGTAGCAGAAGTGACGTTCCGTACCGAAGCGGCAGCGGATTCGATTCGTGCGATGCGTGATGCCTACCCAGAGATGTGTATCGGTGCAGGTACAGTACTCACACCTGCGCAGATCGACCTTGCGAAAGAGGCGGGCAGCGAATTCATCGTAGCACCGGGCTTGAATCCCAACACAGTAAAACGTTGCCAAGAGATCGGTATGCCAATCGTTCCTGGCGTAAACAACCCAAGCCAAGTAGAGCAAGCGTTGGAGCTAGGTCTTAACTTTTTGAAGTTCTTCCCAGCAGAAGCGTCTGGTGGGATCAATATGGTGAAATCTCTGTTAGCGCCATACGTTGATGTGTCTTTAATGCCAACGGGAGGTATCGGCAAGCACAACGTGAATGACTACCTAGCCGTGGATCGCGTGGTGTGCTGTGGCGGTACTTGGATGGTATCTCCGAAGATGATCGAGAATGAACAGTGGGACGAGATCGCGGAGTTAGTTAGAGAAGCGGTCGCTCTTGTGAACTAACGAGAAGCGTTTGGAATAAAGATAAGTGTTTTAAATAAAGATAAACAACAGCAGTGGTTGATGGTTCTGTTTTGTGAATTGCCTCCGATAAACAAAACAGAACGCCCGTTATATAGGAAAACTAATAATGAAAAAAACTATATTATCCCTATTGATTTCAGGTTCAGTAGTGTCCCCAATGGCGTTAGCAATGGCTCCAAGTACCGATCTAAATTTAATGCCGTACCCGCAAACAGTCGAGCTGAAAGCTGGGCAGGTTAAGGTTGATGGCAACTTCAAGGTTTACATCAAAGGCTTTAACTCTGACCGTGTTGAATACACGGCGAAACGCTTTATTGACCGCCTTGAGCGCCAGACTGGTGTACCTATTCTAAACTGGCAGGTTGATAGCGCCGACCAAGCGAACCTGATCATTGATATCGACGCGGCGCCAAAATCTGAAGTACAAAACATTGATTCTGTGGAGTCCTACAAAATTACGACTCAGGGCGAACAAATCACGCTGAGCTCTCCAAGCCCATACGGCACAATTCACGGCATCGAAACCCTTTTACAGCTCGTTGAAACCACAGCGACTGGCTACCACATTCCTGCTGTCACGATTGTCGATGAGCCTCGCTTCCGCTGGCGTGGTGTCTCTTACGATACCTCTCGTCACTTTATCGAATTCGATGTGCTGATTCGTCAGTTAGATGCGATGGCATCGGCGAAGATGAACGTTTTCCATTGGCACTTCTGGGACGACCAAGGTATTCGCATTCAAACCGAATCATGGCCACGTTTGTGGTCTGAAACCGCTGATGGTAACTACTACACCAAAGACCAAGTCCGTTACTTAGTGGAATACGCGCGTAATCTTGGTATTCGTGTGATTCCAGAGGTGTCTCTTCCGGGTCACTCTTCTGCGGTTGCTTATGCTTACCCGCGCCTGATGTCGGGTGGTGAAGGTCAAAGCTATGAGCAAGAGCGTGGTTGGGGCGTGTTTGAACCATTAATGGACCCATTGAATCCAGAGCTCTATGAAATGCTGGGCGACGTATTTGATGAAGTGACCGAGCTGTTCCCAGATGAGTATTTCCACATCGGTGGCGATGAGCCGAACTATGCGCAGTGGAAAAACAGCGAAAAGCACCAACAGTTCATTGAAGAGAATAATATCGATGGTGAGCGTGGCCTGCAGTCTTACCTCAATGTAAAAGTTGAGAAGATGCTCGAAGAGCGCGGTAAGAAGATGACGGGTTGGGATGAGATCTGGCATAAAGATCTGCCAACTTCTATCGTGCCCTTGCCAACTTCTATCGTGATTCAAAGCTGGCAAGGGCACGATAGTATCGGTCGTGCAGCGAAAGAGGGCTACCCAGGTATTCTTTCTACGGGTTACTACCTAGATCAACCTCAGCCAACTAGTTACCATTATCGCAACGATCCAATGCCAAGCGGTATCACGGTTGACGATAAGCTGCACAGTGGCGAAAATTTCGTGACATACCAATGGGAGAAGCCACGTTCAAAAGGCAGCCCACGTAAGGGAACGCTGACTATCATTGAAGCGAAAGACGGTACATTCCGCGCGTTCAGTGATTACAACGGTAAGTCTCGTGAAGAGATCTACATCCTTGATTATGCGCCGGGTAAAACCTTTGTCGGTCACTTCGATAACTTCATGTCTTATACTGAGTTCAACTTGAATCTGAATCCAAATGGGTTTGCTGAAGGCAGCTACCAGTTGATTGGTAACGTGCGTTGGCCAACCACAGGGGAAGTGATTGCGAGCAGTGATGTTGAAGGCAGCGTGATTCCTGAACCTAATGGTGGTTACCCTGCGGAGCTAACCGACAAAGAAAAAGAACTTATCCTAGGTGGCGAAATCACCATGTGGCTAGAGAACAAAGACAGCCTCACGGTAGAAAACTACCTATGGCCGCGCAGCTATGCGATTGCAGAGCGTTTCTGGTCTGATGCAGAACTGACAGATGAGCGCAGCATGTACAAGCGCATGAAGGCGATGGATACATGGTCTGAAGTGTCGGTTGGACTTCGTCATCATGCGGATGCTGACATGTTGTTAAAACGCATTGCGAAAGGCCAAGATATCCACGACCTACGCGTGCTTGCAAAATACACCGAGCCAGCACAGTACTACGCTCGCAACTGGGAAAAGTGGAACTCCACTGAACCTAAGGGCACTTTATACAGCCAATACGAGCGTCTAAACCGCTTCGTTGATGCGTTGCCAGTGGAAAGCTACGCTGTGTATGAGATGCAAGATTTGGTCAATGACGTGGCGACGGGTAATCAACAAGCACTTAAGCAACTTGCAGGTCATTATCAGCAAGCTAAATCGGCAGCTCTTGCGGCAGAGACAATCTTCGCTGGTAACGTGTCTTCGGCAGAGACTGTGGTTGTCGCAGAGAAAACCGTTGAAGTCGCAGACTTGGCGCTAACTTTGATTGCGAAAGTACAAGCAGGCGAGAAAGTAAGAGCAGCAGACATGAATGCCTATCAAGCGATACTGTCTGATTCGGCGAAAATCTACGACGAATCGATCATCGCGATTGTTCGGCCTACAGAGTTACTGTTAAAGCAGCTAGCTGAGTAAGTCGCTAACTGATGAGCTGATAAGTCACACGCCAATAAGTGATTCAAAACCGCCCTCTGTGGGCGGTTTTTTAGTTCTGGCTTCTTTATGAGGTGCGATTTAATGCTTTTTGTTAGTAATTACTTACTCTCTATATTCTTCAGCGTTAACGTGAGTGTCATGCCTTGGTCTGAGTTGTTCTTCGCTATTAATGTGCCTTGTATATCGCGCACGTTGTTCGCTGTGATAGCCAACCCGAGCCCCAAGCCTTCGCCCATCTTTTTGTTGGTATGAAATGGTTCGAAAATGGTTTCGAGTTGATCTTCAGACACACCACAACCGTTATCTTGAACCTTGATGATCACACGTTGTTGATCGGTATGTGCACTGATAACAATGGTCGCGGGTGTTTGATTCTGAGTAGCATCGATGGCGTTTCTAAGCAGGTTACCAAGCACTTGGCGAAGTCGCGCCTCTTCTCCCATTACCATCGAAATATTGGAAGCGACACGCACGCGAATATCGACGTTTTCCAGTTCGGCTTGATGAATTCGCAGGGTTTCTTGCAGTGCGTCTGTCAGTGAAACTGGGTAAGGCTTTTCAAGTCTTTGGAAGGCGAACGACTTCAATTGGCTGGTCATGTTAGCCATTCTGTCGATCAGGCTCATGACTAAGTCCATGTTCGCTTTCAACATCTTGGTCTCGCCTCTTTCCATCAATAGCTGGTTACTTGAAAGTAGCGTTTTTAGGCCAGTAAGCGGCTGATTGAGTTCATGAGTAATCGCACTCGACATCCGCCCTAGTGCAGCCAGTTTGCTAGATTCGACAAGTTCTTGCTGCGCATCTTTTAGATCTTGAGTTCGCTCTTCGACCCGCAGTTGTAGCGTTTTATTGGCGTTTTGCACCGCAATTTCGGCTTTCTTACGTTTGCTGATATCGATTACGGTACACAGGTAGTAAGTCGTCGCATGCCAAGGAAAGGCGCTAATAGAGAATAAAACAGGGAAGTAGCTGCCATCGCTGCGTCTTGCCATGGTTTCGACGCTAGTTATCTCGGCCAGCTCTTGATGCTGCTCTAAGTTTTTGAGCAGTTGCAAGGTGGTTGAATTCGGGTTACCTGCCTCAAATAACTGCCACGCCTTGATGTTATTGATCATTGAATCAGATAGTGAAAAGTAGTTCTTCGCCATCAGGTTGATATCGTGAATGCGTCCGTGTTTATCGATCAGTATTAACCCAACATGGGTTTTATTGATCATCCCAGACAGTCGTTTCTCAGACTCTTCGATAAGCTTTTGGATTCTCAGATTGCTGAGCTTTTTCTGGCGTCTTTGGTAAAGAATAACCAACAGTAACAGAATGAAAAGACAGCCAACCGCCACACTCCAGCTGATCCAGTTCGTGGTCTGGTTGAGGCTGGTTAATGGCGTTAGGTAGGTTAAACGCCAATTCAGATCGTCTAACTTGATGGACTGAATTAGGTAATCTTTATCTTGCAATCGCCACACGCGAATATGGGTTTGGTCATACAGCTCACGTTTTGTCGCTGTGGGCTGAGAATTGAAGGTGTCATTGAACCAATCGGCACTCAACCTGTTGTCACTGGAGAGAAAGAACTGATCGCGAGGGTTCTGAAACAGTATCGCCTCACCATCGGCAAACCATTGATCGGTTAACAATGACAAATCGATTTGCACCGCGACAATGCCAACCACATCAGAGGCTCGATATACGGGTGCCGCTATGAAGTAATCGGGTGTCACGCCTTTGTTTTTTGTCACCACTGAAATCGCACCACCTTGTTGGTGGATCTTCGAAACAATTGTACTGGCGTTCTTATTGCTCAGTTTGCTTCTTTCAACACTCGATACCAACAAGTCCCCTTCGCCAGAAAGCAGATACCAGCCCTTGGTGTTGGCGGCTTTATCCAATTGAATCAGCTGCTTCTTAATGCGTTTTTCTAGGCGGGCTTCACCATCAATGAAGCGCACACTGGTTTCATCATTGGTTACTAGGTAGGGCAGATAATAGAAACGCTTAAGGGTTCGCCTTGCTTCGGCAATGTAGCCAAGGAAGCGCTGTTCGGCATAGCGTTGGGCTTGTTCAAGCTTCCACTGGCTGATGCCATTCTTGGTGGTGACCTGCACCAAACCAATCAATAAACAGGTACACAGGAATAACCAATATCGATTGTTATTCATCATTTCTGATCAAATCCCTTTAAAATTAGTGGCTTGCCTCTTTGAGCTAGTGGTTTGACAAGGTTTTATGTTTGCTTTTTAAGCGAATGGAGAGTGAGACAAATCGAAGCTAACAAACATTATTAAACTGTTAAAGGAGTGTTATTCAAAGTGGGAGCTAGCTCCTTTTCGTCTGAGGTTTTTTTACATACCGTGGACGATATTAATCAGATGTAGAGTGGCGGAACCAAACTATGCAGCGTATTGCTTTAATTGAAGATGACGCGATTGTGCGTCAAGCAACCAGCCAATGGTTGCAGCTGGCGGGCTTCGATGTCACCGCATTTGAAGTAGGACAAGATGCGTTAAACGCCGTAGAGCAGGGTGATTTTCAAACCATTATCACCGATGTTCGTTTACCTGATATTGATGGTGTTGATCTGCTAGGGCGTTTCAAAGGTCTTGTGCCAGATGTGCCTGTTATTTTGATTACTGGGCATGGTGATGTCGATATGGCGGTGAAAGCCTTACAGCAAGGTGCCTATGACTTCATTGAGAAGCCATTCGACCCAGAGCGTCTGTCTCAAACGGTATCGGAAGCGGTAGATAAACATCAAAGTGGCCAAGACAGAAACAGTCGTCAGAACTATCTGGATAACCTTAAGGGCATTGAACAGGTGCTGATCGGTCGCAGTAAAGTGATGTGTGAACTGCGCGAGCAAATCCAGAAAGTCGCTTCCATAGACACCAACGTGATCATCTATGGTGAAACGGGTTGTGGTAAAGAGCTGGTCGCCTCTTGCTTACATGAATTCAGCCAACGTAAAACCCATCCGTTTGTTCCGCTCAACTGTGGCGCAATCCCAGAAAATCTCTTTGAAAGCGAGCTGTTTGGACACGAAGCCGGAGCGTTTACTGGTGCGGCCAAACGACGCATTGGTAAGCTGGAATTTGCCGACAAAGGCACAGTGTTCCTTGATGAAATAGAGAGTATGCCGCTGTCGATGCAGGTAAAAGTGCTGCGCACCTTGCAAGATAATGTCGTCGAACGCGTGGGGGGGAATCAGCAACAACATGTTGATCTACGAGTGGTCTCTGCCTCGAAAAGCGATCTACTGAATCACCCCGACTTTCGCCAAGATCTATTCTATCGTTTGAATGTTGCCCAGCTGCATTTGCCTCCACTCAGTGAGCGTGAAGAAGATGCCTTACTTTTGTTTGAACACTTCACCCAAGAAGCCAATTCCGAAACACGTATAGCCAGTGAGGCTGATCGCTATGCACTGCTCTCGTATGGGTGGCCGGGCAATGTGCGTGAACTGCGTAATGTTGCGATTCGTTTTGCGCTGGATGAAAGCCTGACCGTTGGGGATATTTTGGCGTGTCGTCCCAATTCTGTCACAGAGTCCACAACGGCGGGCATCCCTTTGGCGGTTCAAGTGCAGAGCTTTGAACGGAAAGTGATTCATGATGCGCTAGTTCGTTATCAGGGACGCATCAATGATGTTATGCAAGATTTGGATTTACCTCGTCGAACATTGAACCAAAAGATGGTGCGTTATGGGTTAAATCGAAGTGACTACGTCGATTCTCAATGATCGGTTTGACAGTCGTGTTTATTGGATATTGATGAGCAATAAATGGCTCATCATATATTTATAAAGTGATAAATATTGATCACATAAATATAACATGATGTGACCTGACCACCTTTAAGGGGATGTTAACTGCGGCTTTGTATAAGCAAAAAACAGCTTACTCATTAGTAGTGAAATAAGCAAAAAACGGCTTATTTTAAATAGGTTTTAAAATAAAAGTAAATTAAAACAAATGGTTAAAAACTGGCATTGTGCTTGCTATCTAGTGATTGTTGTTAACAAAAATATAACGTGAATAACCCTGCATGGAGAGTAACAATGAAATACAACAAGCTAGTTAAAACTTTAGCGATAGCAATGGCTTCTCTTGGCCTTATCAGTCATGCGTCAGCTGAAGAAGATCGCAGCTATATTTTAGCGACGGCCTCAACGGGTGGTACTTACTATCCGGTAGGTGTGGCCTTAGCGACATTGAGTAAAGTTAAGCTTGCGCCTAAGCAGCACTTTTCTTTAGCGGCTATCAGCTCTGCGGGCTCGGGTGAGAACGTAAAGTTGTTGAACGAGAACGAAGCTCAGTTCGCTATTCTACAAGGTTTGTATGGTGCTTGGGCTTGGCAGGGTTTGGGGCCATATGAGAAATCTGGCAGACAAACTCAACTGCGTTCAGTTTCCATGTTATGGCAAAACGTAGAACACTTTATTGTGCGTTCAGATCTAGCAAAAACAGGTACGGTAAGCGATCTAGAGAACCTAAACGGTAAGAAATTCTCTATCGGTAAGAAGAACTCTGGGACTGAAAACTCAGGTCGTCAAATCATGCAAGGCTTATCCGTGGACCCAGAACAATTTAAACTCGCCTTTATGGGTTATGGTGGCAGTGCGAGCGCATTACAAAATGGCACAATTGATGGTATGAACACGCCTGCTGGTGTTCCTGTTGGTGCGGTGACGCAAGCCTTTGCAGCACTGGGTGAAGATATTCAAATCTTGTCGTTTACCGATGCACAAATCAAACAAGCGAATGGTGATTACAATATTTGGACCAAGTATGAGATCCCAGCAAACACTTATCCAGGTGTCGATAAACCAATTACTACGATTGCCCAACCTAACTTCCTAGCGGTTCGTGAAGACATTTCTGAAGAAGATGTGTATCAACTGACCAAAGCTATCTATGAAAACCTACCTTTCCTACAAGGTATCCATAAAGCAACCAAAGCAATGGCACTTGAGAAAGGGATCGCAGGTCTGCCTGTTCCTCTTCACCCAGGCGCTGCACGTTATTATCGAGAGATGGGCATCGAGATCCCTTCTGAGTTGATCGTTAACTAGCTTATCTTTTGTCAGGTAACTATTGGTTCGTGAGCTAATGATTTGTCGCGAACTAGCTGTTTGTCATCAACTAACCCCTTCGTGACTTAATTGCTTGGTGCACGTTCGCTCAAGAATGTGTTCGTGCACCTCCTCACTTTATGGATTTTCTCTTCGTGTTTGCTGCGGAGAGCAGGAGTTTTCTATGAGCGATTCGCTGCAGCAGGAACTGAAAAAATTTGAACTGCCGACCCGAACGGATTTTCCGTGGGTGGGCAAAGCAATAACGACAATGGGAGTGCTCCTCTCGTTGTTACACATTTGGTTTAACACCTTATCTACCTTGCCTGAGCTTTGGATCTCGGCGACCCACTTCGCTGGCTTTGCGATCATTTGTGCACTCTGGTATCCCGCTCATATCTCGCTGAAAAATAGCAAGATAGCGCTGGCTGTCGACATCGGAATTGCCTTGGCGGCTCTGGCTTGTCTTATCTATATCCCCTTCGCAGAAGACGCCCTTTATGACCGAGGCGTAAAATTTATCGCCAGTGATTGGTTTTTCTCTATCTTGGCGATTGCCATCGTCATCGAGCTGATTAGACGCACTATGGGCTGGTTCATTCCAGTGCTTATCTTAGTGTGTTTAAGCTATGTAGTGCTTTGGGGACAATGGACCAGCGGTATTTTTCATTTTCCGGGTTTAAGCCTTGAGACGTTACTTTATCGAAGCTTTTATTCATCAGAAGGGATGTTTGGTTCGATCTCAAGAATCAGTTGGACCTTCGTGTTCATGTTCATCTTATTTGGCGCATTTTTAGTTCGATCTGGTGTCGGCGACTACATTATTGATGTATCCCGTGCCGCGGCGGGCAAAGTGATTGGTGGCCCTGGTTTCATTGCCGTTATTGGCTCCGGCTTGATGGGCTCAGTCTCCGGGTCGAGCGTAGCAAACACAGTATCGACGGGCGTGATCAGTATTCCCTTGATGCAAAAGGCAGGTTTCCCTTCGCGCTTCGCGGCAGGTGTTGAAGCGGCTGCATCTACTGGCGGGCAGCTGATGCCACCTGTGATGGGTGCGGGCGCGTTCATCATGGCCTCTTACACGCAAATTCCTTATGTCGATATTATTGCGGTTTCCTTCGTTCCTGCGCTTATCTACTTTTTGTCTGTGGCATTCTTCGTGCGCATCGAAGCAAAACGCAGTGGTGTGCAAAAGGTGACTTCTGGCTGTGAGCCTCTATTGAAAGTATTGCTGTCGGGTTGGCACAACCTGATCCCATTAGCGGTGTTAGTGACTCTGTTGGTGAAGGGCTTTACGCCGACTTACGCTGCGGGCATCTCGATTCTGTCTGTCGTGGTGGCTTCATGGTTCTCTAAAAATCACAAAATGGGTCCAAAGGCGATCATCGAAGCGCTTTCTCAAGGCGCAAAAAACATGGCGACCACGGCTGTGTTGCTAGTGGGCATTGGTCTGGTGATCAACGTGATCAGCACGACTGGTATTGGTAACACCTTCTCGTTGATGATCAATAGCTGGGCGAACGGCGATTTGTTGGTGATGATCGCCTTAATTGCACTGGCGTCTTTGATTCTGGGCATGGGGTTACCAGTAACCGCGGCTTATATCGTGTTGGGTACTCTGTCTGCACCAGCTTTGTATAAACTGATTGCTGAAAGTCAGTTGCTCGACCTGTTGGTTTCGGGACAGTTACCGGAACAGGCGAAAGCTATCTTCATGTTGGCTGCGCCAGATAAGCTTGATTTGCTGAACGCGCCAATGGCACTTGAAACAGCCAAAGAGATGATTGCGTTAGTCCCTGCTGATTTTGTGGAAACTCTGCTTGAACAGAGCCTTGGCTTAGAAGCGATCAGCCTTGCACTGCTTTCTGCCCACTTGATCATTTTCTGGCTATCGCAAGACAGCAACGTGACTCCGCCTGTTTGTTTAACTGCATTTGCGGCTGCAACCATTGCTAAAACACCCCCGATGAGAACGGGATTAATGGCATGGAAGATAGCCAAAGGCTTGTATTTAGTACCATTGTTGATTGCCTACACTAACTTGGTAAGTTGGGATGTGATCTCCGTGTTAGTCACGGGTGGCTTTGCTGTTATTGGTACTTACGCGTTTATCGCGGCGATTGAAGGTTATCTAGAGAGCGAAGTTAATATTATTACTCGAGTAGCGTTGGTTGCGGTAGGTATAGCTCTAGTATGGCCTGATGTTTCAGTCGTGATCCGTTTGGTATGTGTTGCCATTTTTGTTGGCATATTTATCTACAGCGGTCGTAAATACGATGCTAATCAAGTGAAAATGGAATCAGAAAGTGAGGAAAAAAAGTTACCTCAAACCGGGTCTAACACTGTCGCGTCTTCCCTATAATTAAAAGGATTGAATGTAGGAATATTATGAACTCAATATACGACTATATTATCGTTGGTGGCGGCATTGTTGGCGTGTCGACGGCTTGGCAATTACAGCAAGCTCACCTTGATAAAAGTATCCTTTTAGTCGAGAAGGAACGTGGTTTCGCGCAGCACCAAACTGGCCATAATAGCGGGGTGATTCATGCTGGTGTTTACTACGCTCCGGGCAGTTTAAAGGCGGATTTTTGTAAACGCGGCGTAGAGCGCACCATCGCCTTTTGTAGCCAACACGATATCCCCGTCGAAAACTGCGGTAAGTTGTTGGTCGCGACCAATGAGCAAGAAGTGGAGCGAATGAATGCGCTCTATCAGCGTTGCCACGATAACGATATTGATGTTGATTTGTTGGATCAAGCTCAGCTCAAACTTGCCGAGCCAAATATCACGGGTTTGGGTGCGATTTATGTCAAAACCACCAGTATCGTCGACTACAAAAAAGTCACCGAAGTGATGGCTCAAGAGTTTGTTGAGGCGGGTGGTAAGCTCAGCCTTGGTACGGAAGTGATCATGGCCGATGAGCAAGAAGATGAAGTGCAGTTAACGTGCAAAGTAGATGGTCAGACTCTTCAACTGAACAGTCGATTCTTGATTACGTGTTCTGGCTTGATGGCCGATAGAATGACCAAGATGTTAGACATCGAAACCGACTTCCAAATCGTGCCTTATCGCGGTGAGTATTATCAGTTAGACGCTAAGCACAACCAAGTGGTGAATCATCTTATCTATCCGATCCCTGACCCAGAACTGCCTTTCTTGGGCGTGCATTTAACACGCATGATTGATGGCTCCGTAACAGTAGGGCCAAATGCAGTTCAAGGCTGGAAGCGAGAAGGTTATGGCAAGCTTAACTTTAGCTTCAAGGACACTTGGCAGATGCTGAGCTTTGTGGGTTTTTGGAAAGTGACTGCGAATCACTTGAAAACGGGTTTGGTCGAGTTTAAGAACTCGTGGTGGAAACCGGGATATCTAAAGCTAGTGAACAAATATTGCCCGAGTATTACGGTTGATGATTTTAAGCCTTATCCTGCTGGGATTCGTGCTCAAGCGGTACTGAAGGATGGCACCTTGGTCCATGATTTCCTGTTTGCCGAAAGCCCAAGAAGCTTACATGTATGTAACGCGCCATCACCGGCTGCGACCTCTGCAATGCCGATTGGTGAGTACATCTGTGGCAAGGTAATGAAAAAGACGGCTTGATGATAACTAAAGGTTATTAAGTTGAGATGCTCTCCGAAGACAATAAAAAATCCGCAAGCTCCAATCTATTTATGATCGTGGGCTTGCGGATTTTTAGTTTTAGCCGTGTTTGCTAGGTTTAATTGTTAGTCAATTAACCAACCTTAAAGCCAATCAGGAACGAAGTTAGCGACGATGGTGACATCGTTAAAGTTACGATAACCACGCACCATGATGTTGAATTCCCCCGCAGGCTTGTTCAATACACACTGTTCGTTGCTGCTGTTCTGGTATGGACGGCAATCGTAGCTCGCTTTCGATACGGTACCATTGTGTTTCACGTAAAGATCGGCATCGCCACTACGAGGGCCTGTTAATGTTACCGTTAACTGACCTGCACTTTCCGTCGTAAATGTGAAGAACTGCTCTTCACCATACCCTGCAGTAAGTCCTTCAACAGGCTCGTCATTTTGCAGCTCTTTAGGGCCTGCAACGGGTGAATCAAGGCTGGTTTCGACAAGGTAAGCAATGGCTAGTTTGGCGAACTTGGTCGCGTGTGTCGCCGTAGGATCGGAGTTCTCAAGCGTGTCGTGCTCAGTGTGAATACTTGGGTTGTAATCATTGAACATGCTTTCGAATGGCATGGCAGCTGGGTAGCCAACATTGTGCCAAGAGGCGTGGTCAGAACAGGCATAGCCACAATCATCGAAACCGTAACTGATGTCGCTCGCGTAAGTGTCGATCAGCTCGCTTAAATAGGCGGTGAGGTTGCTGTCGGTGTAGTCTGTGATGAAGGTGATATCGTGCGCTGAACCGTTGTAGTTGGTCATGTCTAATTGCAATACCGATACAACGTTGGCTTGCTCATCTCTTAAAGCGTTGGCGACATCTTGTGAGCCACGTAGCCCTACTTCTTCAGCAGCATAACCATAGAACTTAATGGTTTTGTCTGGTTGAATACCACTGGCGATCATCAGGCGAAGCGACTCTGTTACCGTTGCAATGCCAGACGCATCATCATCGGCTCCCGGTGAGATGGTGCCTTCGCTTGTCCAAGATCCAACGGTCGAATCAAGGTGTCCACCAACCACGACGATCTCTTCAGGATATTTAGCGCCAAGCAGTGTCACTTCAACGGATTTCTGTGGGTATTCGGCATGCGTGATCTGGCGTGCAGACGCATACGGCACATCTTTAATTTCCGTCTCCCAACGTTCTAAAAGCCAATCTGAAGCAGCGACACCAGTAGAAGTAGTATAAAAACGGTTGGTGAAGTTGGTTAGATTTTCGATGGTCGTGACCATGTTGTTCGGCTCGACCTGAGCGAGAAGGTCGTTCACCGTATCTTGATGGCTGATAACTGGCTTTTCGAAGTTGCTCATGGTCAGTGGCATAGCTGCCGCTTTGAGTGCGCTTGCTTTGTCTTCGTGCACCATGTAGCCACCACAACGGTGAGTTTCTTCGTGCATGTGGCTGGAGAGTTTCGCCAGCTCTTTCTGGTTGATTTTCGCGACGATGGAATGCTTGTTTCCTGTCACGCCTGGGTAAACCGTTGCGCCATGTTGAGTCATAATATGTTGTGCGTCCGCATCGGTGGTGATCCAAACCTCTTCGTTCGCTGGTGGTGTGATACCTAGGGATGCGTAAGCCGAAGTACTGTTGATTAAGGCTAAAGAGCCTCCGAGCACAGCCAAAGCTAGCATGCTTTTTTGAATAGCCATTTATCGTCCTTTTTATGGTGAGTATTGTTATGTTGATGGGGGTGATTTTTGTGTAATACGTGGATGTTTTTGTGTAGATGTTTCATTTTCTGAACAGTTAACCGCGAAAAGGGCCCCTTTCGGAGCCCTGAATTTACTATCGATTATTGTGTTTTAATGAAACGGTAATGCTTGGTTTCTGAACAGATATCGCTTGAGGTACACACTTGGTACTCCACATCTACTGTTCCGTTATGACGGAACTTGTCGACGTATGAGTTGAAGTCTGTTGCACCAACATTCTTGCCATTGCGCTTAATCACGAAGTAGTCGTTGGTGTCGTAATCCCATGCCAGCTTAACGCGAGCTTTGCCGTTCGGGTTTTTGTTACCAAACTTCAGTTTTAGCGGGAAGCCTTCTGCTGAGTCACCTTCAATCGTGATCGACTTTCTGGTTGATGTTGCAACGCCTGCATCGTCAGTCACGGTTAGAGTTACCACGTAGTCGCCAGCTTCAGCGTAGGTATAACGAGTCACTTCACCGGTTTGCGTGTTGCCATCGCCTAGGTTCCATTGGTAAGAGACGATCTGGCCATCGCTGTCCGAACTTGTGCTACGCAGCTCTACTTCTTTACCGACAATCGTGTGTTCGAAAGAAGAGACGGGCGGCACGTTAGCGCTGCCTGATTCGTACGACGCTTTCAGATTTGCACCTGCGTAATCTGAGTAACCTAGAACGTTAACCGTGTAACGACCTGCGGTTGGGTTTTCAATCACACACACTTCATCGGTCACGGTTTCGCTCTTACAGATATTCTCCTGAGAGCTTGGCGCATAATCTAGGCCGACATAAATATCTGGGTCACCCGTAGACACAGCAAGATCAATCGTCAGTTTCTCTTGGCCTGATGGTACTTCGATATCAAAGTAAGTTTTCGAACCTGTTTCACCAGCAACTGCGGCTTCAACACCATTTTCAAGGCGTTGATATTCCGGTTCTGGTGGCAGTGGTGGTTCGCCACACGGTGACACACCCACTAAGTTAAACGCAGAAACAACATCATCGGCACTGTAGCCAAGGTCGGTTGCTGAGTTTTTCACGCCACAAGCACCCTGCCAGAAGTCGCTGTTTTCAGACCAGTAGATCTGGTTGGCTAACACGAACAGTTCGAACGCTTTCTTGGTATCCCAACCTTGTGTGGTTGCAAGATGGTAGAACGCCTTGTTGAACACGCCAGAGCTGTAGTGCACGTTTAAGCCATCGTAGTACTCGGATGCATTGTTGATTGAAGAGCCATCGCGTGATGGATCGTCCATGTAACGCAGTGCACCTTCGCCTTTAAAGATATTGCGTCCGACCATCCAGTCGTTGGTGCCTTTCATGTAGTATTCAGCCGCTTCACCCGCCATGTCCGAGAATGCTTCGTTCATACCGCCGGATTGGTTTGCGTATATCAAACCTGAGTTTTGCTCAGTGAAACCGTGGCTCACTTCATGGGCTGATACATCTAGGCTAACAAGCGGGTAAAAGAAGCTTTCACCATCACCAAACGTCATGGCTCTGCCGTCCCAAAATGCATTCTCGTAGTTTTCACCGTAGTGAACACGCATCATTAGCTTGAAGGAGAGTGGCGCTGTGTCGAACCAGTTTTTATACATATCGAACACGATGTTGCCAAAGTAATGGGCATCGTTGAGTGGTGAGAATGCGCCGTTCACTGCTTTATATTCGTTACGAGGACATTCATAGCTGTAAGTGGTGTCGCCGTCGGTCGCGCCATTAAGGTCAACGGTAACGACATTTTCAGACTCCATTACACACTCTGTGCCCACTTCTTGAACATCAAGGTAGTGGTAGTCGGTGCCGTATTCGTACATGCCGGTTTTTTCGTTGCCGCCAGGGCCAGTACCGATCTGAGCATGGGCAATACCTTCCCAGCGGTCGATGACTTTGCCTGTGTGCGCGTCTAGCATGGTGAACGGTCGAGTCGGCTGTTCACTGCCTTCTACTAGGTAAGAGACAACGTACACTAGTCGTGTTTTATCTACGCTTTGCTGTCCGATGCCTTGCTTCACAGAGCCTTGATAGATAAATAGCTGATGTTGAACGTTGTCTAGAGATTTGCTGGTTAAGCCTTGAGTCTTTAGATCTTTACTTGCGAGTTCAACCGCTTGAGCGCTGTTGATTGATGGCTTAACAAAAGATCGCTCTAAGGTCGTTGTTTTAAGGTAGCGACCTTGAACGGACTTAAGTGCGCCACCTTGGACACTTTGGGTGGCATTTAGGTAATGTCCCCATACCGGTGTTCCCCAGATGTTCTGCTGGATCTTAACTTTATAGATACCACGCTTTTTCAGGTTTACTTCTTTCACCATCTTGAAGCTAGAGGCGTTACTGACTCCTAACTGAGCGTTTAACCCAGAGAAGCTAGTAAAGTTGATCGGTTGATCGATTTGAACGGATTCACTTGCATGCACTGACAAAGACATAGCACTGGCTATAGCAACGGCAACTAAACGTTTTCTTATTTTCATTGTTGTTTTCTCTTTCCATGTAAAATCCAAGAAAACGTAACAAATTAATCACAGCGAATTTACATCATTCGATCTGATTAATTAGTAGCATGGCAATGATCTCTTTTATTCATGAAACTTATATTTCTCGTATTTACAGATAGTTATCATTTCTGTTTATTTTTGAACGCACCTATATGTTTATTTATAAAATCGTGACATTTTTATTAAGTGTTTATTTCTCTTGGAAATTAAGATTTTCGAGTAAATTGATCTGTGCCTCAATTAACGGATTCTGGGTTGATAGAAGGATCAACGATTTGAAAGTGTCACTTTAAACAGAAGGCCATTTAGCGAATTTAGGGGCAATTTTGATAAGAAATCGAAGACTTTTCGGCTTATTTTTCGAATTGTTAGTTAAAAGAGGGAAGGGGAATCGGGCACTTGTTTGGCACAGAGCACAAAATCTGCTGGATGAAAAAAGCCAGCGACGGGTCACTGGCTTAGATTAACTTAGTTTGTGCAGGCTACTGAATATAGGTAGGCAACTGCGACACTTAATTATGGTACGTGGCTAACGTCACTATAGCGAATTACTGCTTTTTACCGCCAACTTGTACGTAGTCGATACCGATAATACGGTTGATGATACCCAGAACAGAGCTCGTATCAGAGTTTGTTGAGCGAATCGTATCAACCGTTGCACCTTCAGGTACTAATTCCATTGCGCGGTCTTGAGTGTTACCTGGCACTTGGAAACCGACAATGTTAAAGCTCTCTGCGTGCGCTGTGTACACTTCTTCGTTGTGGCTGATACCAGAACAACCCGCTAGAGAAACAATGCCTAAAACAACTAATAACTTTTTCATTAAAATACCTTAAGAATGATTGGAACCTAGATGGCAAGGCACAAAGGCAGTGGCATGATTATCTAGATTTAATAAGTTCATGGGAGACAGCATCTCCCGACCGATGTTGAACATTATTCCAGAGGTGTTTTGTCGTTACTGTATGGGTTTGTCAGCTGAATCATTACATAGCTGAATGGTTATGGTGAATACTGCACCCTTTAAGGCTTGGCTCTGACCCACTTCCACAGTTGCGTTATGTTGAGCACAGATCTTCTCGACGATAGATAACCCTAACCCATGGCCGCTCTTGGCCTTGTTACGCGCTTTGTCGCCAACGTAAAAGGGTTCGAACAGGCGAGCTTGATGTTCTTGTGCCACGCCATCACCATCATCATGTACCGCGATCTGTAGCTTATCTTGATGCACGCTTGCTTCAATCGACACTTGCGAACGTGCGAATTTCATTGCGTTACGAACGAGGTTATCTAGTGCTCGGTTGAGTAGCGTTTCGTCTGCCATTATCGAGCTAGATTGCTCAGGTAATGAAAGGTCGATGTTGAGTTGAGTGTCTTTACTCCAACGCGTCATTGCGTGGTCGAGAAAGTCTCGAATCTCTAATGGCTTTTTTAAGTTTTCTAGGTCAGTGCTATCGAGTTTGGCGTAATACAATAGTTCATCGACCATCTTTTCCATCTCTTCCGTGTCTTCGACAATACTCTCAATCGTGCTTTCTTGCTCTGCGTTTAGCTGGGTGTCTTTCAACATTTCAGCTTGCCACTGAATACGGAATATTGGCGTGCGCAGTTCATGAGCGACAGCATTAGTGAGTGAGCGATTACTTTCTACCAAGCGATGAATTCGGTCGGCCATTAGGTTGAAGGATTTGTTCAGTGAACCAATCGCAATACCACTTGAAGTCTCGGCTCGTGTCGAGAGATCGCCCTCCGCAAAACGCAGAGTGGCAGCCTCAAGCTTTTTAACTCGGCGGAAGATAATAAATAGATGACATAACCCATATAAGATAAAGCTCGCTAAAAAGAACAACCAAATGAGGTCATCCTCCAACTCTATTTTTTGCCTAACGAACGCTTCACTGTTGGGGAGGTAGTGATAGGTATTGTCACTGCTTGCTAAGCGAAACCATAGGTCCCGTTCATCATCGTGAAAAACAAAGGTATTCGGATTCGTGCTGAAGAACTCTGAAACGGGGCTGGGTATTTCATCGTCTGGGCTGAATGTAACCAATTTATTTCGTGTGGTTTCTACAAACTGGTTTATCGCTTGATGAGCCGCTTCAAGGCCTTGATTTTTAGCGATGTTCTCGATCAATTGCTGGTGGGCAGCCGCTTCGTAATCTTCCAGTACGTATTCGTAGTCGGTATTGAGCTGATAGACGCTAATCTCGTAGGCGACAAGGCCGGCCATAAAGCAAACTAACAGCCCTATTAAGGACTCCAAAAAGATACGTCGCATAATCGCTCTCTTTTATTACGCTCGTATTGAGCGAGGTTAACGCCAGGCGGTCGAAACAAATAAGTAACCCTTCCCGCGAATGGTCTGAATTTTCTCTGCTGGTGTGTGGTCGTCGCCCAAAATCTTTCTTAGACGTACAACCTTGTTGTCAATCGTCCGGTCTATTCCGTCGTACTCAATCCCGCGCAATGTTTGCGTCAAGTAGTCACGAGATAACGGCGTGTCTGGGTTGCTTGCCAATAACCAAAGTAGGTCAAACTCGCTGTCAGTGAGTGATAAAACCGCACCTGAAAGTTCACACTTCTTATAAGTGTTTTTCAGAACGAGTTGATCGAACTGAAGGGTGTCTGAGTCATCGACTGAAGCGGTATTGGTGTCTTGGCGGCGTAATAGCGAACGAACTCTGGCCAGCAGAACTCTTGGTTTGATTGGCTTGGTGACATAGTCATCAGCCCCTGTCTCTAAACCAGCGACGTGGTCAAAGTCGTCATCGCTAGCAGTGAGCATCAAGATTTTACCTTTATAGTGCGTACGCGTCTGTCGGCAGATTGTAAGTCCATCAGTTACAGGAAGCATCAAATCCAGCAGTACGATGTCAGGTTGCTCCGTGAGGATGGTGTGTGCGGCATCACTGCCATCGTCCAACACCGTGACATCAAAATCTTGCGCGACGAAGTAGTCCTGCAACATTTTCTGAAGTTTCAAATCGTCTTCCACGATGATCATTTTAGGTTTTGTCATTCCATTATCAGCCTTGTCGTGCGTTTCACTTATTGAGATTAGGTGAGCGAGTCTTCGTCGTGATGAACCATTACGATTATACGCTATTGCATATAAGTTCAGATGCTTCGCCAAATACCTAAAGCGAATGATTAAACACTTTATAAGTTAGTTCAATGATGAATTGGCATTTATAGGAAAATAAAAAACATCGTTCAAATAGGCTCGACATTCTCATACATTTCCACGACAGATAAATTCAGCGCTAAACAATAGAATTTTCTCATCAAACATTTTGGGAATAACGGTATGAACGACTATAGAAATGCATTACTGGCGTTACCTTTGATTCTGTTAGCGGGCTGTAATTCAAGCTCTAACTCAGGTAAAGCTGCCACCAAAGTGCAAGCAAAACCTCAAGCGGATTACGTATTTTCATCAGCGAAACTGGGTGAGTTGTATAAAGAGCGACAAGAGGTCCAAGAATCCATAAAACTTGATTACAACGGTGTGCAGTATGAAATCGTTCTGTTTGCGGAAGATATTAGTGATAAGCAAAAAGTGGTTAGGCTTGCGGATAGTTTAGGTCAGAGTGTGGATCTGTACCTCCCTGATGCAGGATTTGATAGCTGCGGTATCTACACAGAGAGCAAGGGTTTGGACGTGTTTGATTGTGGTGCGGCTCAACGCTCAATCGGCAATGACACCACGTTAATTAACACGACGACGAATACTCATAAGCCCGTCGAGCTTGAGTATCACAATGAACTGGTTCAATACGTGACTAGCCTTGGGTCTACCATTCTGAGTAACAATAAAAGTGGGAACAAGGTAACGATAACCACCTCGTTTGCTTTCAACGCTTTTTACCGTGATGTGCTCAACGAGACTGGCGCTGTTGATCGCATTACTTCCACTCTAGGCGCATCAACCTATTCTCAGCTTTTTGATATCGTGAAATTGTATCAAGGCAGTGAGATGACGTTGAAGTTTACCAACCATATTGGTGGAAGTGCCGACGATGATATCAATATGTACACCGGTCGCATGATCCACAGTAACAACATGACGACGATCGTAACGCCTACGGGGTCGGTGTTCTCTGGCGGCACGGATCTTTTCGCTGCGGGTAACCCACGAGTTTTGCAACGAGCAGATACCACTAAAGCCATTGAGCTTAATAAGCAGGTTGGTGTGCACAGTTGGGCTGAGGATGATAAAACAGCCAAAGACTTCCCATACACGAACGAAAGCCATCGCAAGCAAGCGACCTACTTTAAAAAGGTAATGGGAGACAAAGGAATCGACTTCTATATCTTTACGTTAGATTCTGCTCCGGCTTCTGGTGAACACTGGGTGACTAAGGCTGAGTCAGATAAATACGACTTCATCACTCGCATTGAGTAGCTTAGGCTCGTAATAACATAAGAAACGACTTGATAAGGTTGGTGATGACGTTGTTGTCACCAACCTTTTTTGTTCATTTTTTGATTCGTTACCTGTGTTGATTGTGGATTTCCTTGTCTTAAATTTCAGTATGAAAATTCCTTGATACTTCCTTTCCACTCCCTCCCCAAAAAGTTTCTACAAGGACTCTCACTGATTGATTCTTGAACTTTCTAAACAAAAACATTTGACCAATAACTATCACACCTCAAATCTTTAATTGTTTTCGTTAGTGCTCTAAATGATATTTAATTTATTGTTTTATAATGGTTTTTGTTGATTTGAGTGCTGTATTGTTGCGAGTTTGTTTTAAATAATCATTTGAACCCTAACTAAATTTCTGTCATTTTATATTTAACTGAACGTTCAATATAAACTAAAAGGACTAAGAAATGCCGAAGGTTGGGATGCCTGATATACGTAAACCACAGCTTGTTCAAGCCACCATGACGGTGATTGATCGAGTGGGTTTGCATGCCGCGAGTATTGCGTTGATCAGCAAAGAAGCGGGAGTCTCCACTGGCATTATTAATCACTATTTTGGCGGGAAGCATAGGCTGCTCGAAGAGACCATGCGTGAAATCCTTCGCCAACTTTCTAATACCATCACCACGTCACTAAAAGCACTTCCTGTTGATGCTCACCAACAGAGAATCAACGCGATCATCGATGGTAACTTCGAAGGTTACCAAGCAGAAAATAAGGTCGCGAAGGCGTGGTTGGCATTTTGGTCATATTCAATGCATGACGAGCAGCTGAAAAGACTGCAAGGTGTGAATGAAAAACGTTTGATTTCACACTTACGTCTTGAGTTGAAAGGTATTTTGAATCATGAACAAGCGGATCTCGTTGCTCACGGGATTGCGTCTCTGATTGATGGTTTGTGGCTGAGAGGCACATTAAACCCAGATGGTATCGATGCTCAAAAGGCGCGTGCCATCATCAATGATTATCTAGATAAACAACTTACGTTCTACTCGTGTCACAGCCAATAGATCGCAGTGGCAGCGCTAGACCTAAACCTAGAGCTAGGTCTAGAGCAAGAGCTAGAACGACCACTATTCGCACCCAATACTCACATATAGACCAGTAGAGTCTAATAACAATAATTAAGTCAGAATCTCAAATGGAAATGAACTCGCTATACATCGATGGCGCAGCGGTTAAAGCAACCTCTGGTGAAACCTTTGATAGCATTAACCCTGCAAACGGTGAACCTATCGCGACGTTAGGCCAAGCATCTTCAGCGGATGTCGACAGTGCTATTGAATCTGCGAAGCGCGGGTTTGCGGTATGGTCAGCAATGACCGCTGTGGAACGCAGCCGTATTCTTTTGAAGGCAGTGGAAATACTTAGAGCTCGAAATAATGACCTTGCAAACCTTGAGGTTGTTGATACGGGCAAGCCGCTGCAAGAAGCGATTGAAGTAGATGTGGCGTCTGGCGCTGATGTTATTGAATACTTTGCTGGCTTGGCACCAACGCTACAAGGCGACCAACAACCGCTGAGTGAATCTCAATTTTTCTACACTCGCCGCGAACCGCTAGGCATTTGTGCGGGCATTGGTGCGTGGAACTACCCCATTCAAATCGCGATGTGGAAATCAGCTCCGGCATTGGCCGCGGGTAACGCGATGATTTTCAAACCTTCAGAAGAAACGCCGCTCACAGCTCTAAAGCTTGCAGAGATCTTTACTGAAGCTGGTCTTCCTGATGGCGTGTTTAACGTGGTTCAGGGCGATTACCGTGTTGGTCAGATGCTAACGGCGCACCCAGACATCGCGAAAGTGTCGTTCACGGGCGAAACTGGTACCGGTAAAGCGGTAATGGCAGACAGCGCTAAGACGCTGAAATCAGTCACTATGGAACTTGGCGGAAAGTCACCAATGATCGTGTTTGATGATGCGAAATTGGATGATGCAGTTTCAGCTTCGATGGTGGCTAACTTCTACACCCAAGGCGAAGTGTGTACTAACGGTACCCGTGTTTATGTACACGAAAACATCTACAACGCATTCATCGATCAACTTAAAACACGCACTGAGAAGCTGATCATTGGTGATCCAATGGACATGGAGACTCAGATCGGCGCGTTGATTTCTAAAGAACACCTTTCAAAAGTCCTTGAAGCCATTGAGCTAGCTAAGCAGTCGGGTGCAACCTTGCTGACGGGTGGCTATCAAGTGACAGATAACGGCTTAGCAAACGGCAACTTTGTTATTCCTACGGTATTCACAGATTGCCATGACGACATGCCTCACGTTCAGCAAGAGATCTTCGGCCCTGTGATGTCAGTGTTGAAGTTTACGGACGAAGACGATGTGATTCGCCGCGCTAACGACACCAAATATGGCCTAGCGGCTGGCGTGTTCACGCAAAACCTTTCTCGTGCTCACCGCGTGATCCATCAAATGCAGGCTGGTATTTGTTGGGTTAATACGTGGGGTGACTCACCTGCAGAAATGCCGGTTGGTGGTTACAAGCTTTCGGGTATTGGCCGTGAAAATGGACCAGAAACCCTACTTCACTATACGCAGACTAAGAGCATTCTTATTGAACTTGGCGACTACGCCAGCCCTTATGCCTAACGCGTAACACTCAATTTTATGGGTTAGCTTAACAGAGCTAGCCCTACTGACTCATCTCAGGGAAATCAAAACATGGAACAACGCTACGATTATATTATCGTCGGCGCGGGTTCGGCCGGCTGTGTGTTAGCGGATAGGCTAACGGAAAGCGGTGAACATAGCGTTTTATTACTGGAAGCTGGTGGTACGGATAAGAGCATTTTTATCCAGATGCCAACCGCGCTTTCTTACCCAATGAATACTGAAAAGTACGCTTGGCAATTTGAAACAGAGAAAGAACCGGGCCTTGATGGACGTGAACTGCACTGCCCACGTGGCAAAGTGTTAGGCGGCAGCTCATCGATCAACGGCATGGTTTATGTTCGTGGCCACGCGTGTGATTTTGACCAATGGGAAGAAGAGGGTGCAGCGGGTTGGAACTATCAAGCATGCTTGCCTTACTTCCGCCGCGCTGAATCATGGAACAAAGGCGGTGATGAATACCGTGGTGACAATGGCCCTGTCGGCACTTGTAATGGTAACGATATGGAGCTTAACCCGCTTTACCAAGCATTCATCGATGCAGGTAAAGACGCTGGTTACCCAGAAACCAACGATTACAACGGCTACCAGCAAGAAGGCTTCGGCACTATGCATATGACGGTAGACAAGGGTGTTAGAGCCTCAACCTCTAACGCTTATTTACGTCGAGCATTGAAGCGTTCAAACCTGACCTTGAAGAAAGGTATCGTGGCGCGTCGTTTCCTACTTGAAGGACAAGACTCAAATGGTCAATCGGGCTTGAAAGCGGTTGGTGTCGAGTTTGAAAAGTCAGGCAATACCCAGGTGGCTGTGGCGAACAAAGAAGTGATCTCTTCTGCGGGTGCTATTGGCTCGGTTCAACTGCTGCAGCTTTCTGGTATCGGCCCGAAAGCCGTGCTTGAAAAGGCCGGCGTTGAAGTTAAACACGAACTAAGCGGTGTCGGTGAAAACCTTCAAGATCACCTAGAAGTGTACTTCCAATATCACTGCAACGAACCGATCACACTCAACAGCAAGCTTGGCTTGGTGAGCAAAGGCATGATTGGCGCGGAATGGATTCTGACTCGCAAAGGTCTGGGTGCTACTAACCACTTTGAATCGTGTGCGTTCATTCGCTCTCGTAAAGGATTGAAGTGGCCAAACATTCAATATCACTTCCTGCCAGCAGCGATGCGTTACGACGGACAAGCGGCCTTTGATGGTCACGGTTTCCAAGTACACGTTGGGCCTAATAAGCCAGAAAGTCGCGGTACGGTTGCGATCACTTCTGCTGATCCGCATGCCAAGCCAGAGATCATTTTCAACTACATCTCGACTGAGCAAGACCGCCAAGATTGGCGCGATTGTATTCGTCTAACGCGTGAGATTTTGTCTCAACCTGCGATGGATGTTTACCGAGGCGAAGAGATTCAGCCGGGTCTAAGTGTGACTTCTGATGAAGCAATCGACGAATGGGTTAAGCAGAACGTGGAAAGTGCGTATCACCCTTCATGTGGCTGCAAAATGGGCGCTGATGATGATCCAATGGCAGTGCTTGATGAAGAGTGTCGCGTTCGCGGTATTGATAATCTGCGCGTTGTTGACTCATCTGTTTTCCCTGTTATTCCGAACGGAAACTTGAACGCCCCGACCATCATGGTGGCTGAGCGTGCTTCCGATTTGATTTTGGGTAAACCAATGCTCAAAGAGCAGGACGTTCCAGTGTGGATTGCACCTGAATGGCAAGAGAAGCAAAGAATCAATAAACCAGTAAGAGAAGCGTAAGCCTCTGTTATTGAGATAAAAATAATAAAAAGTAACAACCAAAATTAGTCAAAAGTCAGCAAAACTGCCCTGATTAGTATGAGTTAGGGCAGAAAAAGGAAAGATAAAAAGGAATCATTATGACGACTCAACATAAACAAACCGCTACAAAAAAGGTATTAGCAACATTAGCCATCAGTTCATTTGCATTTGGTGCTAACGCTTCTATTGAACCACAGCAATGTGAAAACGTCCGCTTCGCTGATGTAGGCTGGACTGACATTACCGCAACAACCGCCGTTACTTCTGAACTATTAAAAGGCCTTGGTTACAAAACCAAAACCGACCTACTTTCAGTACCGGTGACATACTCTTCAATGGCGAACGGCGATATTGACGTATTCCTAGGCAACTGGATGCCAACCATGGAAGGCGATATTGCTAAGTACCGTGAAGAGGGCACGGTTGAAACCGTTCGTGCCAACCTTGAAGGCGCAAAATACACGCTAGCCGTACCAAAATACGTGTACGACTCAGGTGTAAAAAGCTTCGCCGACCTAGCAAAACATGCCGACAAATTTAAAGACCGCATCTATGGCATCGAGCCGGGTAACGACGGTAACCGCCTAATACAATCAATGATTGATTCAGACGCGTTTGGCTTGAAAGATTTCAGCCTAGTGGAATCAAGCGAAGCGGGCATGGTGTCGCAAGTATCTCGCGCTGCTCGTCGTAGCCAGTGGATCGTTTATCTAGGTTGGGCGCCGCACCCAATGAACAGCAATGTTGAGATGGAATACCTATCAGGTGGTGACGACTTCTTTGGCCCTAACTACGGTGGCGCGAATGTTTACACTAACGTTCGTTCAAACTACCTGTCTGAGTGTGCAAACGTCGGTCAACTTCTACAAAACCTAGAATTCACTCTAGAGATGGAAAACCAGTTGATGGAAGAGATTCTTAACCAAAAAGTGAAGCCAGAAAAAGCAGCTCAACAATGGTTGAACAACAACCCTCAACAAGTTGAAGCTTGGTTAGACAACGTAAAAACGCATAAAGGTGAATCAGCGACTCAAGCCGTCACTGAATACTTAAAGCAAGTTAAAGCTTAGTTCTACCTATCTCAACAGCTACATAAATAATAAAGGTGGGCTTGCCAATTTATCGATTGGTTTGAAGTAGCCCACCCATAATAAAAGGCAATATTGTGAATTTTATTACGGAAAACAAAATCCCTGTCGGACAATGGATGGAAGCGGGTGTTGATTGGCTAACAATCAATGCAGCAGGATTCTTTGACGCTATTTCGATTTTTCTAGAAACCGTCATTATGTTTTTAGTCGATGTATTTAAGTGGATGCCGCCTGCTCTGCCAATCGTGATGACTGCTGCTATTGCATGGTACTTACACCGTAAACCTTCGCTGGTGATCTTTGTGGTCGCAGCACTGCTGACTATTCTTAACCTCGGCTATTGGCAAGAAATGCTGGAAACCTTTGTTCTCGTCTTTGCGGCGACAACGATTTCCGTATTAATTGGCGTACCGGTTGGCATCATGGCTGCTCACCGTCCTTGGCTCTATACAGTTTTGCGTCCAATTCTTGATTTGATGCAGACAGTCCCAACTTTCGTTTATCTGATTCCAACTCTGGTTCTATTCGGCTTGGGTATTGTTCCTGGCTTAATCTCTACCATTATTTTCGCGATAGCTGCACCGATTCGTTTAACCTACTTAGGCGTCACTAAAGTGCCTGAAGAGTTGATTGAAGCGGGTAAAGCGTTTGGTGCCGGCCGCATGAAATTGCTGATGAAGGTCGAATTACCGGCGGCTCTACCAAGCATCATGGCGGGTGTAACCCAATGTATTATGTTGTCGCTTTCGATGGTGGTTATCGCCGCTCTTGTCGGTGCTGACGGACTTGGTAAACCTGTTGTTCGTGCATTGAACACAGTGAACATCTCACAAGGTTTTGAAGCTGGATTAGCGATTGTATTAGTCGCAATCATCCTTGACCGCTTGTGCAAAACACCAAACCAGAAGGAAGCTTAATCATGTCTAACTCTCAGGGAAAAAAGACAATGGACGCGATTACCATTAAGAATCTCGATGTTGTGTTTGGTAATAAATCGAAACAAGCGCTTGAGCTACTCGACCAAGGTAAAACTCGCCAAGAGATCATTGATGAGACTGGCCAAGTGGTTGGCGTAGATAATGTGTCGCTGACCGTTGAAGAAGGCGAGATTTGTGTGCTGATGGGGTTGTCTGGTTCTGGTAAATCATCTTTGCTTCGCGCAGTTAACGGCCTGAATGAGATCAGCCGTGGCTCATTGGCGATCAAAGATGGAGACAAGCAGGTTGATTTAGGTGAACAGTGCGACGAAGCGACCTTGCGTCATCTTCGTACTCACCGCGTTTCTATGGTGTTCCAAAAATTTGCCCTAATGCCTTGGTTAAACGTGTTAGATAACGTGGCGTTTGGTCTAGAAATGCAAGGCGTAGCCAAAGATGTTCGTCGTGCTAAAGCGCGTGAACAACTTGAAATGGTGGGTTTGGCAGAGTGGGAAACCAAGTATCCGCATGAGCTTTCTGGCGGTATGCAGCAACGTGTTGGTTTGGCGCGTGCGTTTGCAATGGACACCGACATTCTGTTGATGGATGAACCGTTTTCGGCGCTTGATCCACTGATTCGTGCTCAGCTGCAAGATGAACTGATCACGCTGCAAAACAAACTCAACAAGACGATTCTGTTCGTGAGTCACGACCTAGATGAAGCACTGAAGATTGGTAACAACATCGCGATCATGGAGTCAGGAAAGCTGATTCAACACGGTAAGCCTGAAGAGATCGTATTGACGCCAAAAACAGAATACGTAAAAGACTTCGTTGCACACACCAATCCATTGAATGTGCTTAAAGGTCGTTCTTTGATGCAGCCTCTTGATTCACTGACGCAAGAGAATGAAAGCTGGAAGATCTGCGATTCTAAAGATCTCTGGATTGAACAGAATGAAGGTGCTTTATCTGTGAAAGGTGAATCTGCTTTGGCGCTTGTCGAGTGGAGCGAGTCTGACGACCTAACCGCGATCAGCGCGTCGAGTGTGGTCGTGGCAAGTCCGGAAATTGGCATGCGTGATGCGATTAAGCTCAAGCAGATCAGTAACCACCCGATTTTGCTGGTGGAAGACAATCAACTGGTCGGTATTCTGGATAACAGCGAGTTTTACAACGCACTAAGGCTTTGTTGCGTAATTCA